>CAZOQY010000088.1:0-4122 GCA_964581835.1 uncultured Streptomycetaceae bacterium
CGCCCACCCTAGGCAAGGTGCAACGGCTGCATGTGGCGCTCCCGTGACCGGCGCATGGAAATAAAAATGGAGCCGCCCGGCTCCATTCTTCTGTAATACCCTTGCTGAGTCATCCTGTTGACTTCCGCCATTCACCTTGTTTTTCAACTCAGTAGCGTGAAGTGGTTTTTGGCGCGATACTGTACGCTCACGAATCGGATATCACGATAAATAAGGCGTCAATATGGCATCCGAAAACTCTGCACCCCCCAACTCCCCGCATGAACGCGCACTCGCCCTTCTAGTGCGCGAACGGAATGGCAATTTAAATGAAGCCGATACGCGACATCAGATTATTGATGAGGTACTACACGGCGTCTTGTCTTGGCCGAAAGCACTTACCGGTGTTGAATCATATATAGATCCTGGATACTCCGACTACTATCTGGCCAGGCCAGATGAATCTCTGCTACTGATTATCGAAGCCAAAAAAGAAGGTGCCTTTTTTGAGTTGCCAGATGCCGAGCCATCGAACTTTGAATCCCGGAGAGTAATGGTCAAGACCTTAATGACTGACCCCGTTATTGAGAAAGCCATTACACAAGTACACACATATTGCGTAAACCGGGGTTGCCCCTTTGCAGCGATAACAAATGGACATACATGGATTTTCTTTCGAACCTTCTTAAGCAATCAAGATTGGCGAAATCTTAATGCGTTTGTTGTTCCTTCATTGAAGTATTTTTGTGAACGTTTCTCAGAAGCCACTAATTCCCTTGGCTATAAAGCAATCGCTGAAAATGGATCATTAATTAGTTTACTGGGCAATCGTTCCATAGAGCATCGAGAAGCGTTCTATCCCAAAGATGGAATCAATGCTTACGAAACTTCGATATATCAAAACAGGTATGCACAACAGCTACGCCCAGTAATGGAACGATACTTCCAACAACTAGATGAACGCGATTCAGAATTCATGAAGATGTGTTATGTCACCGACGCCAGTGACAGCACAGCTTTTAAATCGGCCCGAGCTCGCCTGTTGGATGCAATTACCCCTTATTTCCAACAGTATCCTATCCGCCAAATTGATGGGACGGAGGATGGAGGTTCTTTTAGTAGTCGATTACAGAAAAGTATTCGCGAAGGACGTGGAACAGATGTCGTAGTACTTTTTGGTGGGAAAGGCGTAGGCAAATCCACTTTCTTAAGAAGATTACTTTTTTACAAAGTCCCTCAAGTACTAAAAAAACACTCAATTGCTTCAATAATCGATCTAATCAATGCCCCTGATATTAAGGAACAGCTGTATGCACATATTTGGAACCAATTGCTAAGCGATCTCGATAAGTCAGGTTTGCTGTTGCAAGATCGGCCAGCGTTGCTTGAACTATTTTCAGACAAATTTGAGCTAGCCCAAAAGCAAGACCTCTACGGACTCGCAGAGGGCTCTGAATCATATAACGTTCAACTAAATAAACTTGTTCAAGTTTGGCTGAATGACAACAAATACTGTGCAAAAAAGCTCGCAGAGTATTGGGCCAGGCAACATCGCCGCATTATTATTGTGATAGACAATACTGACCAATTTAGTTCTCAAAGTCAGGACTTTTGCTTTGAGGTTGCACACGAAATTTCTAAAGAGCTCGGCTGTCTTTCCATAATCTCCATGAGAGAGGAAAGATTCTATGCGTCCAACATCAAAGGTACCCTAGACGCGTTCCACAATTCTGGGTTTCATATTAGCGCGCCAATGCCTAATGAGGTATTTCGCCGGCGCCTTCAATACGTGACCAAGAGACTATCGACTGCATCCGGTCGACTTGACTTACTAGGCGAATACACGCCCGATGAAACTGCCGAGCGCATCTTAAAGCTATTCAGAATTTTTTGTAATGAATTCTCGCAGAGCCGATCCCACCTTGCGAGCTTTCTTACCGCTTGCGCTCATGGAAACATCCGGATTGCATTACAGATGTTTCAGGAGTTTGTGCTATCCCGCTACACAAATGTTACGGAAATGACGTCGGTTGAAGATTTCTGGACGATAATAATTCACCAAGTGCTCAAGCCGATCATGATTCCTTACAGATTCTTTTATGATGAAAGCGAAAGCAAAGTTCCCAATATTTACCAAGTTAGAGCCAGGACTAACGGCTCTCACTTCACGGCATTAAGAATCCTTAAGCGCCTAGCAATAGGTGATCCGACTAACCGACCGTATATCGCTGTACCAACGCTGGCGACAGAGTTTTCTCAGAAATTTAATATGAAAGAAGATATGGAGCTTAATCTCGATATCTTACTGAGATATAGACTAGTAGAGGCCAACAACAAAATAGACGAGTACACCCCCCAAGTAGATAACGTACGAATAACGAATTACGGCACGTATCTCCTTACCGAAATGTCGCGATTTTTTACGTATATAGAATTGATTTCGACTGATTGCGCGATTTATGATCAACAAACAGCTAATTCTCTAATAGCACTTTCAAATCAAGAGTTCATGTTATGGGAGGCCGGCTTAGAAGATAGAACTAGGCGGGTTCGCCGTGTAGAAAAACGATTGCAAAAAGCAGAAATTTTCTTGAACTACCTGAAATCAGAGGAGCAAAGGGAGGCTTCAGTTTGCGGCTCATACGACGAGCCTTTAATTATTCCAGAAATTATTAGTCGCTTTCTTACCGAAAAGAATGAGGTCTTGCGTAGCGCCAGAAAGCAAAGATACTAGGTAACTGCTAAGTAAGCAGCTTGTATATAAATTATTACTTAGTACCAACTCTTTCTCCACATCGTTTCGCGACAGCATTCGAGTAGGCGTAGACCTTCTTCCGCTCCTCGAACGGGAGCGTCTTCATGACTTCGATGTATTCCGTCATCGTCGCCATGTAGTGCAGTTTCAGCTTCGCCCGCGCCTGGACGATCTCGTCGGAGAGCTTCAGGAATTCGTCGCTGTCGATGGGAGTTGTCTTGAGGCGCTGCTCCCTGGCGTGGATCTCGCAGCGCAGCGGCTCGGCCCGGTCCACGATGCGGTAGGCGTCCTCGATCGTCGCCGCCGACGTGAGTCCCGGGCAGCCCAAAGCCGCCGCAAGGATCACTGCCCTGCCCCATCCACTGACGATATACATCCCTGCAGTTTAATAAAATTGTTTCCTCTGTGTCCTCCGTGTCAAAGCTTTTGGCCCGTAGTAAGCTAGCCAAAAACGAGGAGACCGGAATGAGAAACTTGGCCAGCATCGTCGCCGCCCTCTTCGCCAGCGGCGCCATCGTCCCCCATGCCGCCGCGCAGGCCTACCCGGCCAAGCCGCTGCGACTGATCGTCGCCGTGCAGCCGGGCGGCAACCTCGACCTCATGGGACGCGCCGTCGCGCAGAAGATCGGCGAAGGCCTGGGCCGGCCGATGATCGTGGAGAACCGCCCGGGCGCCAACACCACCATCGGCGTGACCCACGTGGCCCAGTCCGCGCCGGACGGCTACACCTTCCTCATGACCGCGCCGAGCCTGCTCGTCACGCCCATCCTGATGAAGAACCCGCCGTTCGACCCGGTGCGGGATTTCGCGGGCGTCAGCCTGATCGCCACCCTGCCGCAGATGCTGGTCGTGCACCCGTCGTTGCCGGTAAAAAGCGTGCGCGAGCTCATCAACCTCGCCAAGGCGCGCCCGGACGACATCCTGTGCGGCACGTCCGGCAACGGCTCGGGATCGCACCTCGCGATGGAGCGCTTCAAGCGCATGGCCGGCGTGCGCGTGCTGCGCGTGGCCTACAACGGCGACGCGCAGGCCAACATCCAGCTGCTCGGCGGGCAGGTGCCGATGAAGTTCGACAACCTCACCACGTCGCTCCCGCACGTGAACACCGGGCGGCTGCGCGCGCTGGGGATCACCACGCCGCAACGCTCGCCGCTGCTGCCCGGCCTGCCCGCGATCGCGGAAACGCTGCCCGGCTTCGAAGCCAGCATCTTCAACGGCATGCTGGCGCCGGCCGGGACACCCCGGGAAATCCTCGCCCGCGTCCACGGCGAGATCCGCAAGTTCACGCAGGCGCCGGACAACCGCGCGCGCTTCGCGCAGCAGGGCGTCGAACTGCAGGACTCGACCCCGGAAGAATTCACCGCGTTCATCAAGGCCGAGTACGGGCG
>CAZOQY010000088.1:4222-11447 GCA_964581835.1 uncultured Streptomycetaceae bacterium
TGCAGGACTCGACCCCGGAAGAATTCACCGCGTTCATCAAGGCCGAGTACGGGCGGATGGTCACGCTCGTCAAAGAGTCGGGCATTTCGCCCGAGTGACGAGTGACGAGTGACGAGTGACGAGGCGAACACCTCGTCACTGCCTTTATTCCCATTTCTCGAATTGGCATTTCCTCCGTGTCCTCTGTCTCCTCTGTGTATAAGCTTTTTTACTGCCGTGACCCGCTTCCGCGCGGCGCGCGGGAGACTCGTCACCCGTCACTCGTCACTCATCACTGGACGTGGGCGTCGTGCTGCGCGCTGCTGCTTCTTGCGGCCAGCGCTGCAGCACAGACACCCACGTACACGCCCGTCCCCGGCCAGCCCGGCAAGGACGTGGTGTGGATCCCCACGCCGACGGACACGGTCGAGAAGATGCTCGACATGGCGAAGGTCACGCCGCAGGACTTCGTCGTCGACCTCGGCTCCGGCGACGGGCGCAACGTGATCGCGGCGGCCCGGCGCGGCGCGCGGGCGCTGGGCGTGGAATACAACCCCGACCTCGTCGCGCTGTCGAAGCGTGCCGCCGCGGCAGCGGGCGTCGCGGACAAGGCCACGTTCGTGCACGGCGACATGTTCGAGGCCGACATCTCGCAGGCCACCGTGCTGATGCTGTTCCTGCTGCCCGATCACATGGAGCGCCTGGCGCCGAAGTTCCTGCAACTGAAACCCGGCGCGCGCGTCGTCTCCAACACCTTCGGCATCGGCGGCTGGGAGCCCGACGCGACCACGCGCGGCGAGCCGTGCCTCTCCTGGTGCGTGGCGATGCTGTACGTCGTTCCCGCGCGCGTCGCCGGGACCTGGCGTCTCGACGATGGCGCGACGCTGACGCTCGATCAGCACTATCAGAAGCTGACCGGCACGCTGGAGGCTTACGGCATCACCCTGCCCGTCGAGAACGGCCGGCTGAACGGAGATGAGATCCGCTTCACCGTGAACCGGGTGAGCTACGCCGGCCGCGTCAGCGGCAACCGGATGCGGGGCACCGCGGCCGGAAGCACGACGCGCGCCTGGTCGGCGGTGGCCGGCGACTATTGAGCTTTACGCAGCCCCGTTGGCGGGGCTCGACCCGCGTCGCGCTGAGGTAAACTCATCCTGCCCGCCCCCGCAATGACCGGACCGATGCCCGCCCCCAGGAAACCCGCGCCCCACCGCTCCGCGGCGACCCCGCTGCTGCCGGTCACCATACAGCCCGGCGAGATTCTCTATGCGCCCGGCATGCGCGCCGGGCGCTGGGTATTCGCCTCCGGGCACAAGGGAACGGGCGATTTCACCGACGGCATGGCGCCCGAGGTGACCGACGAACTCGCGCCGCGACACGGCCTGCCCCGGCACAAGAAGGAGGCGCTGCGGATATTCGCCCACTTCGACAAGGTGCTGAAAGCCGGCGGCGCCGACCGCAGGCACGTCGTGCGCGTCGATCAGTACTACCGCGACGGCCGGGTCGTCGATGCTTACCACGAAGCGCGGCGCGAATTCTTCGCCGGCCACATACCGCCGAGCACGTCGAACCTGCACCAGGGGTTTCTCCTGACGGGCCAGAACATGGAGGTGCAATTGATCGCCGCCGTGCCGGCGCGCGGCTTCGACGTGGTGCAGCACCGCCCGAAGAACCTGCCGGTGCACGCTTCCTCCGGCTACAGCCCGGTGCTCACCTGCGGCGACTTCGTTTTCGTCGCCGGCCAGACCGCCGAAGCATTGAAGACCGAGGAAGGGCCGATCGACCCCGCCGCGCGCATGCCGGCCGGGCACCTGTGGAAGGGCACGCCGATCAAGCTCGAAACCGAGTTCATCATCGAGCACAAGCTCAAGCCGGCGCTGGCCACGGTCGGCAACACGCTCGCCGAAGTGGCGAAAGCCCAGGTCTACCTGCGGGACATCGAGGACATCCCGGCGTTCAACGAGGTCTGGGCGAGGCATTTTCCGAAAGCGCCTCCCGCCACCACGATCATCACCACCGCGAACCCCGGCTTCATCTGCGAAACCGGGCGCATCGAGATCAATACCATCAGCGTGCGGCGCGGCGGCGGCACCCCCAGGCAAGTGATCGACGCCGGCGTGCCCATGCCCTACTCGGGACAGGTGCAGGCGGTGCGCGCGGGCGACCTGCTGTTCCTGTCGGGATTGATGGCGGTGGATGCCGGCGGCGCGCTGGCCCGCGGCGTCCGCATCGACCCGCGCCAGCCCCACTTCGGCGACGCGGCGCAGCTCCAGACGGACCACGTGCTCGCCCAGGCGCAGCGCATCTGCCGCAAGGCCGGCACCACGCTCGCCAACGTGGTGCGCGCGCAGCAGTTCCACACCGATCTCGCCGGATTCAACGGCGCCTGGCGGACCTGGCAGCGGCACCTGCCCGGCCGGCACCTCCCGTTCTCGGCGATCGAAGTGCCGGCGCTCGGCGTTCCCGGCGCCGTGGTGATGCTGGATTTGTGGATATACGCCCCCTGAAAGGAAAATCATGACGCTCCGATCGTTCGCCCTTGCCCTGGCGGCCGCTGCCCTGGCGATGCCCGCGCCGGCGCTGGCGCAGTCCGCCGCCGCCGAATTTCCGCCGACGCAAATCCGCATGGTCGTCCCCTTCACGGCGGGCGGCGGCACCGACGTCATCACGCGCCTCGTGGCGGCCCGCCTGGCCGAGACCTGGAAGAACACGGTGCTGGTCGACAATCGCGTCGGCGCCGGCGGCGTGGTCGGCTCGCAGTGGGTGGCCACGCAGAAGCCGGACGGCCGCACCTTTCTCGCGGTGGCGAGCGCGTTCGCGGTGCGCGCGGCGATCGACCGCAGCGTGCCGTACGACGCGGTCCGGGATTTCTCGGGCGTCGGGCAGATGGCGATCTCGCCGAGCTTCATGGTGGTGTCCACGTCGCACGGCTTCGGCTCGCTCAGGGAGTTGATCGCTTTCGCGAAGAAGCAGCCGCAGGGTATTTTCTACACCTCGGCCGGCGTCGGCAGCACCGCGCACCTGCATTCCGCGGCCGTCGCGCACCTCGCCGGCATCAAGGCCGACCACGCGCCGCAGCGCGGCACCCCGGAGGCGGTGAACGATGCGATGACGGGGCGCGTTCTCTACGCGTTCGCGCCGGGACCGAACGCGATCCCGCTCGCCCGCGCCGGCAAGCTGCAGATCCTCGCGACGACCTCTCCCGCCGGCGCCCGCTTCCTGCCCGGCATCCCCAGCCTCGCCCAGGCGGGCCTGCCGGGCTACGAGGGAGACGACTGGTTCGGCGTGTTCGCGCCGGCCGGCACGCCGCTGCCGATCCGGGAACGCCTGTCGAAAGAGATGGCGCGCATCCTCGCATCACCCGACGTACGCGAGCGGCTGTTCACGCTCGGCGCGGAAGCGGCCTCGAGTTCCCCGGCGCGGTTCGAGGCCTTCTCCCGGGACTACATTGCCCGCACGCGCAAGCTGGCCGAAACCATCGGCATCAAACCCCAGTAACGATTACCGGCGAGGCGACATGGGATCGATCGAAACGCGACTGAAGCAGATGGGATACGAGCTGCCGCCGCCGTTCGTGTTCCCGAAGAACAATCGGACCGGCTGCACGCAATCCGGCACGCTGCTGCTGCTGTCGGGCCACGGCCTCGACCTGCCGAAGCTGCCCGGCGTGCGGCAGGCCGGCAAATTCGGCGCGGACATCACGGTGGAAGAAGGCTACGCGACCGCGCGCGCCGTGGCGCTCACCATGCTGGCCACGATCAAGGCGCATTGCGGCGAGCTCGATCGGGTACGGCGCGTGCTGCGGCTGTTCGGCATGTGCAACTGCACGCCCGACTTTACGCAGCAACCGCAGGTCATCGACGGCGCATCGGACCTGTTCTTCGAGCTGTGGGGCCCGGATTTCGGCAAGCATGCCCGCTCCGCGGTGGGACACGCGGCGCTGCCGCGAGGGATAGCGGTGGAAATCAACGGCGAGTTCGAATTGCGCGCCTGAACGGCCGTGCCGGAGGCGAATGCCAGTGACGGGAATCGGGTTTCTCTGTATCGTCTGGCTTCCGCTACCCCCCCAAAGGAAATCCATGCCGCGCCTGGCGATCGATACCGCGCTCTCGCAAATCTACGGCAGCGGCGAGATCGTCGGCCTTTACCGCCAGTGGTTCGGCCAGTTCGGCGAACCCGGCCCCATCGTCAAGGTCATGTACCTGCCCGGCACGATTCCCGAGTAACCCATCATTCACCACCCGTCACCACTTCTTCCGGAGGAGCAGACCATGGAACGCAGAAAAGCCAGTGATTACCCGCAGGAAGTCCTCAACCTGTTCGACGGCTACGTGCACGGGCGCCTGTCGCGCCGCGACTTCCTCGAGCAGGCCGGCAAGTACGCCGTCGGCGGCTTCACCGCCGCGGCCATGCTGGAGAGCCTGCGCCCCAACTTCGCCTGGGCGCAGCAGGTCGCGAAGGACGACAAGCGCATCCAGACGCAGCAGGTGGACTACGACTCGCCGCAGGGCTCGGGCAAGATGCGCGGCTACCTGGCGAAGCCGGCGAAGGGCGGCAAGCTGCCGGCCGTGCTGGTGATCCACGAAAACCGCGGTCTCAACCCCTACATCGAGGACGTCGCGCGGCGGCTGGCGACCGAGGGCTACCTCGCCTTCGCGCCGGACGCGCTCGCGCCGGTCGGCGGCTACCCCGGCGACGAGGACAAGGCGCGCGAGATGTTCGCCAAGCTCGACGCCAAAAAGCGCTTCGAGGATCTTTACGCCGGCACCGGCGTCATCAAGGCGCGCCCGGAATTCAGCGGCAAAATGGGCGCGGTCGGCTTCTGCTTCGGCGGCCTGGTGGTGAACCAGCTCGCGGTGCGCATGCCCGACCTCGCGGCGGGCGTGCCGTTCTACGGCCGGCAGGTGAGCGCCGAGGACGCCGCGAAGATCAAGGCGCCGCTGCTGCTCCAGTTCGCCGAGCACGACGACGGCGTCAACAAGACCTGGCCCGCCTACGAGGAAGCGCTCAAGGCGAACAAGGTGCGCTACCAGGCGCACTTCTACCCCGGCACCAACCATGGCTTCCACAACGACACCACGCCGCGCTACGACGAAGCTGCCGCCAAGCTCGCCTGGTCGCGCACGCTGGATTTCTTCAAGCAGCATCTGAAGGGTTAATAGCGCAAGGGGTAGCGCGACAATGCGCGAAGTCTGGACAATCTGCGTGGCCCTGCTGGTTGCGGTGCCGGCATCCTCGGCGCCGGCGCAGGACTACCCGTCGCGGCCGATACGCTTCATCGTGCCGTTCGGGGCGGGCGGCGTCTCCGATTCCGCCGCCCGCATCATCGGCAGGAAGATGACGGAGCGCCTGGGACAGCAGGTCGTTGTGGAAAACCGGGTCGGCGCGGGCGGAACCATAGGGTCTGAACTTGCCGCCAAGTCGAAACCGGACGGCTACACGCTGCTTCTTGGTTCCTCCACCGAGCTTGCTGCCAACCCCAACCTCTATCGAAAGCTGCCTTACGACACCACGCGGGATTTCTCGGCGGTCGCACTGGTTTCCTACACCCCGTTGCTGGTGGTCGTGCACCCCTCGCTGCCGGTCCGCACCATGAAAGACCTTCAGAAACTGGCGAAAGCGCGCCCGGGCGAGCTCAACTACGCCTCCACCGGCAACGGCTCCACGGTGCACCTGGGCACGGAGATGTTCAAGAAAGCGGCGGGCATCGACATGCTGCACATTCCCCAGACGACGACCGCGCAGGCCAGCGTCATGGGCGGACAGACGCAGCTCATGTTCGCCTCGATGCCGTCCGCGATCGGGCTCGTGCGCGGCGGCCGGCTGCGCGCGATCGCGGTAACCAGTCGCGAGCGTTTTCCCGCGGCGCCCGAGATACCGACCGTGATCGAGTCGGGGTTTCCCGGCGTGGAGATCGTGATCTGGAACGCAATCATGGCGCCCAGCGGCGTGCCCCGCGACATCCTGAGCAGGCTGGAAGCCGAGGTAACGGGAATCCTCAAGGCGACAGACACGCGGCAGGACTTTTCGAACCTTGGCATGGAAGTCACGCCACGGAACGCGGAATACCTGGCCGGATTCCTGAAGTCGGAGCTGGCCAAGTATGCGAAGCTGGTCGCCGACTCCGGCGCGCGAATCGACTGAAATCGCAACGCCACGGAAACCGGCATGCAACTCGATCACGATCACTTCATGGCGCTAGCCCTTCAGCTCGCGGGCAAGGCGGCCGCGGAAGGCAACCGCCCCGTCGGCTCGCTCATCGTCGACGCCGGCGGCAACATCCTGGCGCAGGGAACGAACCGCGTCTTCACGGAGTTCGACCCCACCTCCCATGGCGAGACCAACGCCATCAGGGAAGCGACGAAGAAATTGAGGAAAACCGACCTGTCCGGCTGCACGCTCTATTCTTCGCTCGAACCCTGCCCGATGTGCTGCTGGGCCATCATCGACTCGAAGATCAGCCGCCTGGTTCTGGGCGGGCGCCACGCCGCTCTCGGCCGCAAGGACATCGGCAGCTATTCGGTAGAAAACCTCCTCGCGCTCACCGGCCGGTCCATCGAACTGGTCACCGGCATCCGCGCGCAGGAGAGCGAGGACATGCGTCGCGCGTGGGACGCAAAGCAGCAGATACGCTAAACACCCGGTATTCACCAGGAGTCTTTAATGACCGCCCGCTACATGCTTTGCAGCTTCAAGACCTGCCCCTGGGTGCAGCGCGCCGCGATCGTGCTGCGCGCGAAGCAGGTGCCGTACGAGATCACCTACATCGACCGCGACAAGCGGCCGGACTGGTTCCTGAAGATCTCGCCGCATTCGAAGGTGCCGGTGCTGCAGATCGACGGCAAGGACGCGCTGTTCGAGTCGAACGCCATCGCCGAGTACCTCGACGAGACCGCGACGCCGCGGCTGCATCCGGAAGATCCGCTGACGAGGGCACGAAACCGCGCGTGGACCGACTACGTGCCGACCTTCGCCGAGGCGATATCCGAAACCGCCTATTCGGACTCCGAGGAGCAGTTCGCCGCCAATGCGGCGAAGATCGCCGGCCCGTTCAGGAAGCTCGACGACGCGCTCGCCGCGCGCGGAAACGAAGGCCCGTACTTCAACGGCCCGAAGTTTTCGCTGGTGGACGCCGCCTACGCGCCGTTCCTGCAGCGCTACACCTTCATGGACCGGTTGAAACCGCTCGGCGTCATCGAGAAGTTTCCCCGCCTCGCCGCCTGGCGCGACGCCCTGCTCGCCACCC
>CAZOQY010000089.1:0-4122 GCA_964581835.1 uncultured Streptomycetaceae bacterium
GGGTCGTTGGTTCGAGTCCAACAGGGCCCACCACCTCGTTCGACCGGCTGGAGACTGCCCCTGGTCATGTCCGAAGGTTTGCGCAACGATCTTCCGCCCGCCGAAGCGGCGTTGCCCGTCGCGCGTACCGAGAGCGTGCGCGCGACTGGGGATGACCGGGTAAGCCAGCTTGCGCACCGTGTCATCGCCGCCAATGCGCGGTTGAACGGCATCGCGCTGGTGACCGCGGTGGTTCTGATCGCCATGGGGTTCTGGGCCTACGGCGGCATCAAGCATTCGCTGCAGGACATCCGTGCTGCCGGGCTGCAGGGCATGCTCGAGGCCCAGATCAAGGCGTTGCGCCTGTGGGCCGACGACCGCAAATCCGACGCCGAGTCGTGGGCAAGGGACGAGCGGGTGCGGCGCCGCGTGGTCGAGTTGATATCGGTTTCGCGCCGCACTGCGGGCGACGGGCAGGCGCTGTGGTCCTCGCCCGCGCGCGCCGAGCTGGCGCAGTTGCTGGCGCCGGCGCTGCAGGAAACCGGCGCCGAAGCTTTTCACGTGATTCATCCGACCGGTCGCATCCTGGCGACGCAGGTGCAGGAATACTCCGGCCGGATGGTCAACCCGACCGGCTTCATGCCGAGTCTTGCCGAGGTGTTCAGGGGCAATGCGCGCTTCATCCGGCCGTACCCGGAGCGCGACCGGGTCGAGGGCGCCGCCCGGGCTGCCGCGCGCGCGGTGGTATGGTTCGAGGCGCCGGTGCGCGGAGAGCGCGGGGAGGTCGTTGCCGCGCTTGGCTTCGCGCATCCTGCCGATGGGCAGTTCGCGAACATTCTCAACGTCGTGCGCCCGGGACGGACCGGCGAGGTCTACGCGTTCGACGAGCAGGGCGTGATGCTGTCCGAGAGCCGCTTCCTCACCGACCTGCGCCGCGCCGGGCTGGTCCCGGGCGGACCGGACGCGGGCGCGGCGTTCAACGTGCAGGTGCGCGATCCCGGCGGCGATCCTGTCACCGGCCACAAGCCGGACCTGGAGCTCGCGGCGCGCCCGCTCACCCGGCTCGCCGCGCTGGCCATCGCCGGCCGAGTCAAGGCGGCGCCCGGGGAGCGGCAGGGCGTCATTCTCGAGCCGTACCGCAACTACCGCGGCACGGAAGTCATCGGCGGCTGGAAGTGGCTCGCCGACATGGACATGGGCCTGGCGATCGAGGTGGGCGCGGAGGAGGCGTACGCGCCGCTCGGCTACCTCAACCTCGCTTTCTCCCTGATACTTGCCCTGCTGGTGGCGGCGGTCGGCGCCGTGCTGTGGTCGACTTTCATCGGGCAGCGTCTGCGCCGGCAGGTGGGCGAGGCGCGGGTGGTCGGGCAGTACCGCCTCGAGCGGGAACTCGGGGAGGGCGGCATGGGCAAGGTCTACCTCGCGCGCCACGCGCTGCTGAAGCGCCCGACCGCTCTGAAAATGCTGAAGCCGCACCTCGCTTCCGACGAGATCGTCGCCCGCTTCGAGCGCGAGGTACAGCTGGCGAGCCAGTTGACTCACCCGAACACCATCGAGATCTACGACTACGGCCGCACTCGGGACGGCTTGTTCTACTACGTGATGGAGTACCTGGAAGGGGAGACGCTCGACAAGATCGTCGCCGCGCACGGTCCCATGCCGGTGGGGCGCGTGCTGAGCGTGCTGAGGCAGGTGTGCGCCGCGCTGCGGGAGGCGCACGGGCGCGGGCTCGTGCATCGCGACATCAAGCCCCACAACATCATGCTGTGCCTGCGCGGCGGCGAGCACGATCTCGTCAAAATCCTCGACTTCGGCCTGGTGAAGGACACGGAAGGCCGCCAGTCGCGCGACATCACGCAGTTCCAGAAGATGCTCGGCACGCCGCTCTACATGTCGCCGGAGCGCATCCGCAACCCGGGCGATGCCGACGCGCGCGCGGACATTTACTCGCTGGGCGCGGTCGGCTTCTACCTGCTGACCGCGCGTGAGCTGTTCGAGACCGGCGGCGAGCACGACCTGGTATACCACGTGCTGCACACGCCGCCGCGACGGCCGTCCCAGCTGGTCCCGGGCGTGCCGAAGCGGCTCGACGACCTGATCGTGCGCTGCCTGGCGAAGGACCGCAACGAGCGGCCGCACGAGATCCTGGTGGTGCTGGCTTTGCTGGAAGCGCTGTCGGTCGAGCATTCGTGGACCCAGCGTGATGCTGAAGCATGGTGGGCCCGGCGCAGGGAAAATACGCCGCCGGCCGCCGCGGCATGATAATTCATGGCGCCCGGCCAGCCGGGCCGGATCCGATATTGGGCCACATTCTCACGAATTGACATGAACCCGGGATATCCTGATTCTATGAAAGCGAACTGTGCAATGATGGTATTGCTGATGGCGTCTTTGTCCGCTGCGGCGCAGGCGCCCGTCGAAGATCTGACCAGTCGCGAGCAGGTGATCCAGCGCAGCCAGCAGACGACCGGCGCGGCGTATCGCGAACTGCAGCAGGCGCAGTACGAGTCCAAGCTCGCCGAGCAGGACCTGCTCAACGCGCAGGAGGCGGATCGCGCGGCGCAGCAGCACGCGCAGGAGCGGCGGCGCCAGCTCGACGCGGCGAGAAGGGCTCTCGACGCGGCGAAGGCGAAGGAAGCGCAGGCCCGCAAACGTTACGACGAGGCGTTGAAAGGCGTGGACCGGGCCTTCGAGAAGCCGCCGGCGAAGTAGGCGGCCAAAGCGGCGGACTATTTCCTCGCGGCAGCCCCGCCGTCGACCGAGATGATGGTGCCCGACATGTAGGAAGCGCGGTCGGAGCACATGAACACGATCACGTCGGAGACTTCTTCCACCGTGGCCGGCCGTCCGAACGGGAAGTTCTTGGTCAATTCGCGCCAGCGTTCCGGGTCCCCCAGTTCCTGTTTCGCCTGGTTGCGCCAGCGCGTCACGCCGCGGTCGGTTGCGGTCGCGGAGGGGTTCAGGCCCAGCACGCGCACGCCGTAGTTCGGGCTTTCGGCGCCGAGGGCGCGCGAGAATGCCATCAGGCTCGCGTTCGCCATGCTGCCGGCGATGTAGCCGCTGGTCGGCCGTTCTCCGGCGCCGCCGATGACGTTCATGATCACGCCGCGCTTCTTCTCGCACATCGCCGCGTAGATTTCGCGCGAGAGGTTGATGTAGCCGAAGACCTTGAGGTCCCACGCGTCGCGCCAGGTTTTCTCCTCGAGCTTGGTCAGCGTTCCCTGCGGGATCGCGCCGGCGTTGTTCACCAGGATGTCGACGTCGCGGCAGGCCTGGCCGAGCTTCCTGGCGTTTTCGCTCACGCCGAGATCGAGCGCGTGGCAGGTGACGTTGACCTTGTGCGCCGCGAGGATTTTCGCGCGCGCGGCATCGAGGTCGGCGGCGTTGCGCGAAGAAAGGTGCAGGTGGCAGCCTTCGGCGGCAAGCGCCTGCGCGACGCCGAAGCCGATGCCGCGGGAGGCGCCGGTGATGAGGGCGGTACGACCGGATAGTTTGAGGTCCATGACGTTTGAATGAGGTTTTCAGGTTGATCGGGCGGATTCGGCCGCCGCACGGGCGGGCGCGCTATTCTACTGTACCCGCCTGGCGACACTTTTCAGGGCGCCGGCGGGGTCAACCGCCGGCCCGGTCGCGCGTTATAGGCTGTAACCGGAGATCATTCCGGCATACCCATACCCGAGGATAAAGGAGAAAACATGAGCAAACTGCTGACCACCCTGATCGCCGCGGCTTTTGCGGCAACGACGTTCGGCGCCGCGGCGCAAACCCCGGCCCCGGCGAAAGCCGATGCCCCGAAGGCGGCCCCGGCGACGCCGGCAACCCCGGCGAAGGGCGATGCCCCGAAGGCGACCCCGGCGACGCCGGCGACTCCGGCGAAAGCCGATGCCCCGAAGGCCGACAAGCCCAAGGCGGACAAGCCGAAGACCGATAAAAAGGCCAAGGCGAAGAAGCCCAAGGGCGATGGCAAGAAGGCCAAGGGCGAAGGCAAGAAGTCCGAAGGCAAGGCGAAGGGCCAGCAGGACAAGGCGGCCCCGGCCAAGGCGGATGCCCCGAAGGCAGCCCCCGCGCCCGCGCCGGTCGAGAAGAAGTAACGCTGCATTCATCCGCGCCGGTTGATGGCGCGGCGAGGGAAAAAGGCGGGTT
>CAZOQY010000089.1:4222-6653 GCA_964581835.1 uncultured Streptomycetaceae bacterium
ATGCATTACATCGACTCGGTTACGGGCGCGACCTATTCCCTGGACGCGCCGCGCTGGCGGGGCGACTCCGGCGGCCACGTAAATCTCGCGGACGCGCCGGGGCTCGCGCGCGAAGACATCGACACCACGATCAACTCTCTCTGGCGCTATCGCAAGACGCTGCTGGTCGACGCCGCGGACGCCGTGACGCTGGGCGAGGGCTGGACGCCGCTCGTTCGCGGCGAGTGGGACGGCGTGCCGGTGCTGTTCAAGCTCGAGTTCATGATGCCGACCGGCTCGTTCAAGGACCGCGGCATGACGGTCATGATGAGTTACCTGAAGAGCCGCGGCATCAAGGAGGTGCTGGAGGATTCGTCCGGCAACGCCGGCGCTTCGCTTTCGGCTTACGCCGCCGCCGCGGGCCTGCGCTGCCGCATACTCGTGCCGGAGACGGCGTCCTATCCCAAGATCGCGCAGATCGCGGCGTGCGGCGCCGATGTCGTGACCATACGCGGGACGCGCCAGGACGTGGCGGATGCGGCGCTCGCCATGAGCCGGGACATCTTCTACGCCAGCCACAACTGGCAGCCATTTTTCTCCGAGGGCACCAAGACGCTCGCCTACGAACTGTGGGAGCAGCTCGGGTTTCACGCGCCGGACAACGTGGTGGCGCCGGTGGGGTACGGCGCCAACGTGCTGGGCTGCGACCGCGGCTTTTCCGAGTTGCTGCGGCGGGGCGAGATCGGGCGCAAGCCGCGCCTCTACGGCATCCAGGCGGCAAATTGCGCGCCATATCACGCGGCTTTCCAGGCCGGCGTCGAGCATTTCGTGTCTGCGCCGGTGACCGCGACCGTCGCGGAGGGGATCGCCTCTTCGAAACCGACGCGCATGCGCGAAGTGCTTGCGCCGGTGCGCGCATCAGGCGGTGCGATTGCCGCCGTGACCGAAGACGAGATCGTGCGGGCGCTGGCGGCGCTCGCGAAGAAAGGCCTCTACGTGGAGCCGACTTCCGCGGCGGCGGCGGCGGGGCTCTCGCAGCTGATTGCCCGCGGCGCCGTCAGGCGCGGAGAAACGACCGTGCTGGTGCTGACCGGCTCTGGCCTGAAGGCTTCCGAAACGATCGGCAAGCTGTTGAGGCTCGGTGCCCGCAACGCATGATCGGTCGCGGATTCCCCGTTGAAAAAATTGCCGGCGGAGCCGGCATTTTTTTCAGGCGACGCCGTATTTCCTGAACCAGTCCTGCATCCGCTTCCAGCCGTCGTCGGCCGCTTCCTTGCGGTAGCTCGGGCGGTAATCGGCGTAGAAGGCGTGCGGCGCGCCGTCGTAGAGGACGATTTCGCTGACGGTGTTGCCCGCCGCCTTGAGCGCCCCGCGCATCTGCTCGACGTTCTCGACGGAGATACCCGCGTCCGCGCTGCCGTAGAGTCCCAGCACCGGCACCTTGAGATGCGGCGCGAGTTCCACCGGGTAGGCGGGCTGCAAGGCGGCCTTGGCCGGCGCGACGAGACGGCCGTACCAGGCGACGCCTGCCTTGACCTTCGGGTTGTGCACGCAATAGGTCCAGGTGATGCGGCCGCCCCAGCAGAAGCCGGTGACGCCCAGCTTCGAGGTGTCGGCGCGACCGGTGGACTCCGCGAAAACCACGGCGGCGTCGAGGTCCGACATCACCTGGCTGTCGGGAACGAAATTCACCACCTTGGCAAAGATTTCCTGGTTGTCGGTGAACTTCGTGACGTCGCCCTGGCGGTAGTAATGGTCGACCGCGATGGCGAAGTAGCCGAGCCTGGCCAGGCGGCGGCACACGTCCTTGATGTGCTCGTGCACGCCGAAGATTTCCTGGACCACCAGGACGAGCGGGCATTTACCGCCCTTCTCCGGCACCGCGCGGTACGCCGGTACCGGGCCGGTCATGGTCTGGATCTTCACCTCGCCCGCAGTAAGCCCCGCGGTATCGGTGGTGATCGTGGTGGAGGCAATCGGCTGCACGATCCTGGCGAAGCCCTGCGGCAAGAGCGCCGTCACGAGGTCGCGCAGGCTGGCTTCTCCGGGGTTACTTTCCGACGGCGGCACGCCGCGGAGCACGGATTCGGTCATGAGAATTCCCTCCCAGGTTGGATCGGTCCGCCGGCTGCCCGGCGGCGTGGAGCGCCGATTATATAGACATGCGCCGTCCCGGCCAGCCGCCCGCCATGCGCGTTGCGTACTGTGGACTCGTGCCGGCGCGGACATGGCCGGGCCTGATATCCGGGCGCATAATCCGCGGACGACAACCCGATTTTCGGAGACTGAATGAAGATCAAGGCAGTCAAGAGTTACACCGTGCATCCCGGCTGGCGCAAGAACCTGATCTTCGTCAAGGTCGAGACCGACGCCGGCATCCACGGCTGGGGCGAGGCCTATTCGCAGTACGACCGCGATCCCGCCGTCGTTGCGCACCTGGAGGCGTTGAACC
>CAZOQY010000089.1:6663-7933 GCA_964581835.1 uncultured Streptomycetaceae bacterium
AAAACCCACAACCACAACAACGCCTACGACAAGTACAATTCTCACTACAAAACAGAACACTCCTACTAAGCGCACCTGGAGGCGTTGAACCGCTACCTGGCGGGCCGCAGCCCGTTCGACATCAAGCATTTCACCCAGGTCGCTTTCGACGATTACGCGCAGCGGCGCGGCTCGGTCGAGCTGTTCTGCGCGGTTTCGGGCATCGAGCAGGCGCTGTGGGACATCGTCGGGAAGAGCTGCAAGCAGCCGGTCTACAACCTGCTCGGCGGGCGCTACCGCGACCGCATCCGCGTTTACGCCAACGGCTGGAGCTACGGCATGAAGGAGCCGGACGATTACGCGCGGGCGGCGGAGCAGGTGGTGAAGCAGGGCTTTACCGCGCTGAAGTTCGATCCCCTGCCGGCGCCGTGGCGGACCTGGGTGCCGAAGGAGCACGAGCGCCGCGCGGTGCGCGTGGTCAAGGCGATCCGCGACGCGGTCGGCCCCGACGTCGACCTGCTGATCGAGCAGCACCGCCGGCTCGCGCCGATGCACGCGATCCGGCTCGACCGGCAGCTGGCCGAATACGACCTCTACCTGATGGAGGAGTCCTGCCAGGCGGAGTATCCCGACGAGCTGGCGCTGATCCGCCGCGAGATCGGCGTACCGATGATGATCGGCGAGGCAACCTACACCAAGACCGGCTTCCGGCCGCTGCTGGAGAAGCGTTCCGCCGACATCCTCAATCCCGACGTGGCCTGCGTCGGCGGCATCCTGGAACTGAAGGAGATCGCCGCCATGGCGGAGCCGTTCCTGGTGGCGATGTCACCGCACAACTACAACTCGACGCTGGTCGCCCTCGCCTCCACCGTGCACGCCTCGGCGACGATGCCGAATTTCCTCATCACCGAGTATTTCCTGCCGTTCGTCGAATTTTGCGACCGGATCTCGCCCAACCAGCTGAAGCCGAAAAACGGCTACATCGAACTGCCGACCGCGCCGGGCCTGGGTGTCGATGTCGACGAAGAAGCGCTCGGGAAATACCCGGGGAAGACTTACACCGGCCGCAAGCTGCGCCACCCCGAAGACGAGCCCGGCGGTATTTGAGAGCGTCCCGGATAAGGCGTCTCGGATAAAACGTCTCAGGTACCGCGTCTCAGATACAACGTCTCAGATAATACGTCTCAGATAGAGCGTCTCAGGTACTGCGTCTCAGAAAAAGCGACACGGTTGTCACTCTGCCCGACCTCGCTTTATCTGCGACGCCTCATCTGAGACGTATTATCTGAGA
>CAZOQY010000089.1:8033-11135 GCA_964581835.1 uncultured Streptomycetaceae bacterium
CTCTGCCCGACCTCGCTTTATCTGCGACGCCTCATCTGAGACGTATTATCTGAGACGTCTCACCTGAGACGCCTTTTACGACGCGGCGCTGAAGACGGCCTCGTCTCCTTCGGCGACGATCTTCGTGCCGAAACGGCTGCTGCGCTTGACGATGTCGGCGAGGGCGGCCTGCTCGTCCTTCGGTGCGCACAGCACGGTTTCGTTCGCATCGTTGTGCCGCACGAAGCGAAACGATGTGCGGCGCACCGAGCTCTTGTCGATTTCAACGCGCGCCAGCATGCCGACCCAGTCGCCGTGCTTCAGGCCGCCATGGCCGGTGTGGAACGAGAAGCTGCCGAGCCCGTAGTAGACCGGCTTGCCCTTGTAGATTTCCACCGGCAGCGAGTAATGAGGGCCGTGGCCGATGACGATGTCGGCGCCGGCATCGATCGCGGCGTGCGCGATCTCGGGCATGTAGTCGAGCACGTCCTGGTGCAGGCCCCAGTGGTTGGAGCAGACGACGATATCGGCCTGCGCGCGCAACGCCGCGACGTCTTCCCTGAAGCGGGCGAGGTGCGCCGGTTCCGCCCAGGTCAGGATGATGGGCGGAATGCCGGGGCGGTTCATGGGCGGGATCTCGCGGCGCGTCTTGTGCGCCGGCACCTGATAGGCCGTGTTGCCGCGAATGATCGCCACGCCGGGGGAGTGCTCGCCCGCCTCGTGGTTGGTCGGCCAGTAGACCGAGGTGCGCTGCAGGAAGCCGATGCGCACGCCGTTGCGCTCGATGATCGCGGGCGCGTAGGCGGCGTTGCGATCCACGCCGGCGCCCGTGTTCGGGATGCCCAGCTCCTTCAGGCGCGAGACGGATGAGCGGATTGCCTCCGCGCCATAGTTGACGTTGTTGGCGTTGCCCACGGCGTCGAAACCGGCCAGCTTGAGCGCTTCGCCAGCCGCAGGCGTCGCGTAGAAGCCTTCGTCGCCGAGCGAATGCTGGCCCGGCGGGTCGTAGAAGCAGCATTCCAGGTTCGCGAACCGGACATCCGCCTGCTTGAGCGTCGGCGCGACGCGCGCGAACGGCGCGCGTGGATCGGTGACGTTCATCAGGTTGATGTCGCCAGTGAGCAGCAGGTCGATTGGCATGAGGGCAGGGGGGGAAACGATTGCGGAGCGGCGATTATAGCGAACGGTCTTGACAGCCTCGGCGCCGGGCGACAAGCTTTACGTCGGGTCCAGATGCTGGAACCCTGCCACCGTCGTACCGAGGAGGAGAGCATGTTCAAGAACATACTGATACCGACCGACGGCTCGGAGTTGTCTCAGCGTGCAGTGCGCATCGCCGTGGATCTCGCCAAGCTGCACCAGGCGCGGATCACCGGCGTGCACGTCATACCCGATTACCACCTCCTGATTGCCTACGAGGGGGCCTTCGACCCGGTCACCGAGGAACGCATCGAGGAGGAGGCCAAGACGCGCGCGGACAACTATCTCGCCTTCGTGCGCAAGAGCGCGGCGGCGGCGGGCGTGCCCTGCGATACCGCCTGCGAGACCAGCGACCATCCTTACGATGCGATCCTCAAGACGGCGGAGTCGCAAGGCTGCGACCTGATCGTGATGACCTCGCATGGCCGCAAGGGACTGGCTGCCGTGCTGCTGGGCAGCGAGACTCGCAAAGTTCTGACCCATGCCAGGATTCCTGTCCTGATCGTAAGATAGTATTAACTATTTGATATTATTGTTTATTAATTTTTTAAACCCTTTCAATTACGTGGATATTGCATAGCAGCAGCAAACGCTTGCATTTGGTTCGGAGGTCTGGAATAATGTAGTTGCGTCGGCGCCAGTCGACGCACTCCTCCAAAATCCTCCTCCTTTGGCGGAACCTCAAGCGCAACCCTCGCGGGTTGCGCTTTTTTTTTGCCCATTTACGCCTCTCCGCCCGCGCCGGTTTCACTGCTTCGGGCGCCCGCAACCGGTTTGTTATACTGACCTGCTCGATTGCTGCGGTGCGTTCGCGTAAGTCGCGTGACGCGCGCTGCATCCGGGCAGGTCCCGGATATTGACTTCGGTCAAGGCCGGCGTTCAAACGGCTGTAATACAGTCCAGACCGACACGCACACGCACTGTCCCAGCCAGCGGCGGTCCTAACGACACGGGTCACAGATGAAAATCCACGAGTACCAGGCCAAGGAAATCCTGCGCAAGTACGGCGTCGTCACTCCACGCGCCTTTCCCTGCTTCAGCGTCGACGAGGCGGTGGAAGCAGCGAAGAAGCTGGGCGGCAAGGTCTGGGTGGTGAAGGCCCAGATTCACGCCGGCGGCCGCGGCAAGGGCGGCGGGGTCAAGGTCGCCAAGTCGCTCGACGAAGTTAAGCAGTACGCCGGCCAGATCCTCGGCATGCAGCTGAAGACGCACCAGACGGGCCCGGGCGGTCAGAAGGTGCGCCGGCTCCTGATCGAGGAAGGCGCCGACATCAGGAAGGAGCTGTACCTCGGCATGGTGGTGGACCGCGGCTCGCAGCGCGTGGCGCTGATGGCGTCCAGCGAGGGCGGCATGGACATCGAGGAAGTCGCGGCGAAGACGCCGGAAAAAATCCACACGGTCATCATCAAGGATCCCGTCAAGGGGCTCGCCGACAAGGACGCCGAAGACGTCGCGCGCAAGATCGGCGTGCCGAACGACAGCGTGCCGCAGGCGCGGGATCTGCTGAAGGCGCTGTACAAGGCATTCGACGACACCGACGCGTCGCTCGCGGAGATCAACCCGCTGATCCTGACCGGCGACGGCCGGGTCGTGGCGCTCGACGCGAAGATGAACTTCGACGACAACGCGCTATTCCGCCATCCCGACATCGTGGCGCTGCGCGATCTCGACGAAGAGGATCCGGCCGAAGTCGAGGCCTCCAAGTTCGACCTGAATTACATCCAGCTGGACGGCAACATCGGTTGCCTGGTGAACGGCGCGGGGCTGGCGATGGCGACCATGGACATCATCAAGCTCTACGGCGGCGCGCCCGCCAATTTTCTCGATGTCGGCGGTGGCGCTTCCACCGAGAAGGTCACCGAGGCCTTCAAGATCATGCTGCGGAACTCGAAGCTGAAGGCCATCCTGGTCAACATCTTCGGC
>CAZOQY010000090.1:0-3111 GCA_964581835.1 uncultured Streptomycetaceae bacterium
GCAGAACACCACGCCCGAGCAGATGAAGATGTTCCTGACGCGCATCGGCTTCGGCAGCAAGGCGGTGGTCACCGGCGACGTCACCCAGATCGACCTGCCGAAGGGGCAGAAGAGCGGCCTCGTCGAAGCCCGCGACGTCCTGAAGAAGGTGCGCGGCATTACTTTCACCCAGTTCGGCACCGAGGACGTGGTGCGCCATCCGCTGGTGCAGCGCATCGTCAATGCCTACGGCAGTTACGAGTCACGGGTCACGGGTCGCGGGTCGGAGAATGGACGGTAAACCATGACCCGCGACCCGCGACTCAATTTGACCGTGCAATACGCCGTGCGCTCGCAGGGCCTTCCCTCCCGCGGCCAGTTGCGCCGCTGGGCGCGGGCGGCGCTGGAGCGCGACGCGCGCGTCACGGTCCGCATCGTCGGCGGCGGAGAGGGACGCGCGTTGAACCGCCATTTCCGCGGCAAGAATCGTCCGACCAACGTGCTGACCTTCGTGATGCGCGAGCGGCCGTGGCTGGAAGGCGACCTCGCCCTGTGCGCGCCGGTCATCGCGCGCGAAGCGCGCGACCAGCACAAGAGCGCGGCCGCCCATTACGCGCACCTGGTAGTGCACGGCCTGCTGCACCTGCAGGGATACGACCACGAACGAAACCGGGAAGCGCGTGAAATGGAACGGCGGGAGACGCGGATCGTGACGCGCCTCGGCTTTCCCGACCCCTACGAACACCATGGCTGACAAGAAAAACGGCAAACTCTCCCTGCTCGAGCGCCTGGGCGCGTGGCTCGCGCGCGCGCCGGAAGACCGCGACGAACTGATCGAGCTCCTGCGCGCCACCTACGATCGAAACCTGATCGATGCCGACGCGCTCGCCATGATCGAAGGCGTGCTGCAGGTGTCCGAAATGCAGGCGCGCGACATCATGGTGCCGCGCGCGCAGATGGACGTGATCGACATCCGCGAGTCGCCCAGCCAGTTCGTGCCGATGGTGATGCAGACCGGGCACTCCCGCTTCCCCGTCATCGGCGAGAACAAGGACGACGTGATCGGCATACTCCTCGCCAAGGACCTGCTGCATCACTACGCCGGCGAGGAAGAATTCAACGTGCGCGACATGCTGCGGCCGGCGGTCTTCATCCCCGGCTCGAAGCCACTCAACGTCCTGCTCAAGGAGTTCCGCAAGAACCGCAACCACATGGCGGTGGTGGTGGACGAGTACGGCGGCGTGGCGGGCCTGGTGACGATCGAGGACGTGATCGAGCAGATCGTCGGCGACATCGAGGACGAGTACGATTTCGAGGACGTCGAGGACAACATCGTCCCGGAGAAGGGCGGCCAGCACCGCGTGAAGGCGCTGACCGAAATCGGCGATTTCAATGCCGCTTTCGGCACCCGCTACAGCGACCAGGAATTCGACACCATCGGCGGCCTCGTCATGTCGCGCTTCGGCCGCGTGCCCAAGCGCGGCGAGCAGATCAGTTTCGACAATCTCTCGTTCAAGGTGCTGCGCGCCGACAGCCGGCGGCTGCACCTGCTGCAGGTCACGAAGAAGAAATAGGGATGAGGGACGAGGGATGAGGGATGAGGAAACGCCCGGGAAACCCGGGCGGCCATCCTTTTCCGTTTCGCAGCCCGCGTCCCTCGTCATCGCGTTCGTCCTGGGCGCGGTGACCGTAGCGGGATACGCGCCCTACTACCTTTTTCCGCAACCGGTCATCACCCTCGCGGGCCTGTTCTACCTCTGGTCGCGCGCGCCCGGCGCGCGCGCCGCCGCGGCGACCGGCTTTGCCTTCGGGCTCGGCCTGTTCCTGTTCGGCGTCTCGTGGATTTACGTAAGCCTGCACGATTTCGGCGCCATGCCGATGCCGCTGGCCGGGGCGGCAACCGTCCTCTTCTGCGCATTCCTCGCGCTCTTCCCCGCGGCCGTGGGCTACGCCTGCGCCCGATCCGGGATGAAGCCCGCCGTCCGTTACGGCCTGCTGGCGCCGGCGGCCTGGATGCTGGCGGAATGGACGCGCGGCTGGATATTCACCGGCTTCCCCTGGCTCGCCATCGGTTACTCCCAGATCCCGACGAGCCCGCTCGCCGGCTACGCGCCGGTGCTGGGCATACACGGCGTCACACTCGCGACGGCGGCGAGCGCGGGACTGCTGGTCGGCGCCTGGCTCAGCGTCACGGAAGACACGGGAAAAGGAAACAGGCGAAATCGGGTCATCCTGCGCCCCTTCGCCCTGGCGCTCGCCGGCCTGTGGCTCGTCGGTTTCGTCCTGAAGCAGGTCGAATGGACCGAGCCGGTCGGCCGGCCGGTCAAGGTGAGCCTGTTGCAGGGCAACGTGTCGCAGGACCTGAAGTGGCGCGAGGACCGCGTGCTGGCCACGCTCGAAACCTACCGGGCGCTTGCCCGGCTTTCCTCGAGCCAGCTCATCATCCTGCCGGAAACCGCGCTGCCGCTGTTCCTGGGGCAGGTGCCGGGCGAGTACCTGGACGAATTTGCCTTTCATGCCCGCAGAAACAGCGGCGACATCCTGGTCGGCGTGCCGGAACGCCTGCCGGGCGGCGAGTACTACAACAGCGTCGTTTCGTTCGGCACCTCGCCCACCCAGACTTACCGCAAATCGCACCTCGTGCCGTTCGGCGAGTTCATCCCGCTGCGCCCCGTGCTGGGATGGATCGTCTCCGTGCTGGCGATACCGTTGCAGGATTTTTCGCGCGGCGCGGAGAACCAGCGGCCGCTCGCGGTCGCCGGCCAGAAAGTGGCGATCAACATCTGCTACGAAGATGCGTTCGGCGAGGAAATCATCCGCCAGTTGCCGGAGGCGACGCTGCTGGTCAACGTCAGCAACGTCGCCTGGTTCGGCCGCTCGATCGCGCCCGCGCAGCACCTGCAGATCTCGCAGGCGCGCGCGCTGGAAACCGGCCGCTACATGCTGCGCGCGACCAATACCGGCATCACCGGCGTGATCGGGCCCGACGGCCGGCTGCTCGGCATGGCGCCGGAATTCGCGACGGCGACCGTGACCCACGCTGCGCAGGGATACCGCGGCGCGACTCCTTATGTACGGTGGGGCAACTACGCCGCGCTTGCGCTCGGCCTGCTGTCGCTCGCCGTCGCCGTC
>CAZOQY010000090.1:3211-4553 GCA_964581835.1 uncultured Streptomycetaceae bacterium
TTCCAGCAACTCATCCTCAATCTCAACCAGTACTGGGACAAGCAGGGCTGCGTCCTGCTGCAACCGTACGACATGGAGATGGGCGCGGGCACCTTCCACACCGCCACGTTCCTGCGCGCGATCGGGCCGGAGCCGTGGAACGCCGCGTACGTGCAGCCCTGCCGCCGCCCCAAGGACGGCCGCTACGGCGAGAATCCCAACCGCCTGCAGCATTACTACCAGTACCAGGTGGTGATGAAGCCCTCGCCCGAGGACTTCCAGAACCTGTACCTCGGCTCGCTCACGGACGCGCTCGGCATCGATCCGAAGAAGAACGACATCCGCTTCGTCGAGGACGACTGGGAATCGCCCACGCTCGGCGCCTGGGGGCTGGGCTGGGAGGTGTGGCTGAACGGCATGGAAGTCACGCAGTACACCTACTTCCAGCAGGTCGGCGGCCTCGAATGCAAGCCGGTGCTGGGCGAGCTCACCTACGGCCTCGAGCGCCTGGCGATGTACCTGCAGGGCAAGGAATCCGTGTTCGATCTCGTGTGGGTGGACGGGGTCACTTATGGCGACGTCTATCACCAGAACGAGGTCGAGCAATCGAAGTACAACTTCGAACTCGCGAACACGGACCTGCTGTTCCAGCACTTCGGCCAGTTCGAGGCCGAGGCGAAGCGCCTGATGGAAGCGCGGTGCGTGCTGCCGGCCTACGAGATGGTCATGAAGTCTTCGCACACCTTCAACCTGCTCGATGCCCGCGGCGCCATCTCGGTCACCGAGCGCGCAGCGTATATCGGGCGCGTGCGCAACCTCGCGCGCGCGATCGCGCAGGCCTACTACGAATCCCGCGAGCGGCTCGGCTTCCCGATGAACCGGCAGCAGGCCGTGGCGACGAAGAAAGCGCGGGCCTGAGTGATGGCCGACAGGAAAGCATCCGGCGAAACGGACACGCTGCTGGTCGAATTGCTGACCGAGGAGCTGCCGCCAAAAGCGCTCAAGCAACTGGGCCAGGAGTTTGCGCTGAAGCTGCTGGATGGCCTGGTACCCTTCGGACTGGCTGATTCCGGTGTCGACGTTATTTTCTACGCCACGCCGCGACGTCTCGCGGTGAAAGTTCCAAACGTCCGGGAGCGGGCTTCCGATACGGCGCGCGAGGTTCAAGGTCCCTCGACCAAGGCGCCCGCGCAAGCCGTCGAAGGCTTTGCGAGAAAATGCGGCATCCCGGTCGAAGGCCTGACGAAGCAGAGCACGCCCAAGGGAGAAATCTACATCGCTCGCGTCACGGCAACCGGGCAGGTACTCGCCGATGTTCTCGCTGCCAGGGTCGATGCGGCCCTGAAGGCGCTGCCGGTACCCA
>CAZOQY010000090.1:4653-11049 GCA_964581835.1 uncultured Streptomycetaceae bacterium
GATCGAGAAGCAGCTCCAGAAGGCCGCCGCCGGCGCGACGCTGGTCGTGAACGACGCTCTCCTCGACGAGATCGCCGCCATCGTGGAAGCCCCCACCGTCTATGCGGGGGAGTTCAGCCCCGAATTCCTCTCCGTGCCCGAGGAGTGCCTGATCCTGTCCATGCAGCAGCACCAGAAGTACGTGCCGTTGCGGGAAAAGAAAACGGGAAAGCTTCTCCCCCGTTTTCTTTTCGTGTCGAACATCGAAACCACACAACCCGCCGGGATCATCCACGGCAACGAGCGTGTCTTGCGGGCGCGGCTTTCCGACGCCAAGTTCTTCTACGACCAGGACCGCAAGTCACGACTTGAGGCGCGCGTGCCGCGGCTCGCCAGCGTCGTCTATCACAACAAGCTCGGCAGCCAGCTCGAGCGCGTCGAGCGCGTCCAGCTGCTGGCCGGGAAAATCGCGCGCGAACTGGGGGCCGACGCCCTGCTCGCCGAGCGCGCGGCGTGGCTGTCCAAAGCGGACCTGCTGACCGACATGGTCGGGGAATTCCCCGAGCTGCAGGGCACCATGGGCCGTTATTACGCCCTCCACGACGGGGAACCAAAGGCGGCGGCGGACGCCGTCGAGGCGCATTACCGGCCGAGATTCGCGGGTGACGCCCTCCCCGACGGCCCCATCAGCGCGGCGCTAGCGCTCGCGGACAAGCTCGACACGCTGGCGGGACTGTTCGGCATCGGCCAAGTTCCGACCGGCGACCGGGATCCCTTCGGTCTGCGCCGTGCCGCCCTGGGTGTTCTGCGCATCCTGGTTGAACAATCCCATCCGTTGAGACTCGACGCCATCGTTGAATGGGCGTTTGATGGATTCAAAGGCGCCGGCGACACATCACGAATACAACTCCTGGAATTCATGCGTGATCGCTTCAGCGGTTACCTGAAAGACAAGGGGCACACTGTCCTTGAGATCGATTCCGTCCTGGATACGGATCCGGTCCGAGTCGATCTGGTGCCGCTGCAATTGGCCGCGGTCCGGGCGTTTCTTGCTTTGCCCGAAGCGGATAGCCTCGCGGCGGCCAACAAACGCGTTGCGAACATACTGAAACAGGCCCGGGCCAAGGGAGAGTCGATTGAGAAAATCGACCCTGCCAGGCTCGCGGAGCCGGCAGAAAAAAAACTTTTCGATGCGCTGAAGACCGCGTCTGAAAAAGCGGATTCTCTGTTCAAGACCGGCGACTTCACCGGCTATCTCAAGGCCTTCTCGGTTTTGAAGTCGCCGGTTGACGCTTTTTTTGATTCCGTGATGGTCATGGTTGAGGACGACAAGCTGCGCCAGAACCGTCTCGCCCTCCTCGCCGACCTTCGAGAACAGATGAACCGCGTCGCCGACATTTCCAGGCTCGCCGCATGACCGACCGTCACTCGACCCCCATCAAGCTCGTGATCCTCGATCGCGACGGCGTCATCAACCACGACAGCGACGCCTACATCAAGAGCCCCGAGGAATGGAAGCCCATCCCCGGCAGCCTGGACGCGATCGCGCGGCTCACCCAGGCGGGCTACCAGATCGCGGTGGCGACCAACCAGGCCGGCATCGGGCGCGGGTTGTTCGAAATGGCGACGCTGAACGCCATCCACGACAAGATGCACCGCGCCGTCGGCTTGGCCGGTGGACGCATCGACGCCGTGTTCTACTGCCCGCACGCGCGCGAGGCCAATTGCGGCTGCCGCAAACCCAAAACCGGTCTCTACGAAGAGATCGGCCGGCGCTTCGGCACGAGCCTGAAGGACGTTCCGTGCATCGGCGACGCGCAGCGCGACCTCGAGGCCGCCGCGGCCGTCGGCGGCCAGCCGATGCTGGTGCTGACCGGCAAGGGCGAGCTGACGAAGCGCGAAGGCGGGCTGCCGCCCGGCACGCTGGTGTTCAGGAACCTCGCCGAGGCGGTCAAGTCGTTCCTCAAAGAATGACGGCCGGCGTCGTACTGCGCTCCACGCTGTTCGCGCTGTTCCAGGTCGCCGTCACCCTGCCGTACTCGTTCCTCGCGCTTGCCACCTTTCCGCTCAAGGCGCCTGCCCGCTACCGGGTGATCACGGCGTGGTCGCGGCTCATGCTGGCCGCCGCCGAGAAAATCTGCGGCATCCGCTACCGCGTGCTGGGCGCGGAACAGCTGCCGCCGCCCCCGTTCATCGTGCTGGCGAAACATCAGTCGGCGTGGGAGACGCTCGCATTCCAGTCTATTTTCCCGCGGCAGGTCTGGGTGGTGAAGCGCGAGCTCTTATGGATACCGTTCTTCGGCTGGGGGCTCGCCATGCTCTCGCCGATCGCCATCGACCGCGCCTCGGGCCCGCGGGCGCTGCGCCAGATGCTGGAGCAGGCGCGCGACCGGCTGGCGCAGGGCGCGTGCATCGTGATCTTCCCGGAAGGTACGCGCGTCGCGCCCGGCGCGCGCGGCGAATACCACCCCGGCGGCGCTTGGCTCGCCGTGAAGACGGAAACGCCGGTCGTGCCGGTCGCGCACAATTCCGGCGAGATGTGGCGGCGCAACGCGTTTCTCAAGCACCCGGGCACGATCACGGTCAGCATCGGCGAGCCGATCGCGACGCGCGATCTCGAACCCGAAGCGCTCAACCGCCGGGTCGAGGACTGGATCGAAGCCGAAATGCAGCGCATTAGTGCTGGCGTGACGGGCAATCGCTAGCAGGCCGTTGAAAAACGCTCCCCGCCCGGATACGGATCGATTCGAACGTGGCTTTTTAACAGAAAACGTTTTTCAACGGCCTCCGATTTAGGGGGTCGAAGGGGGTATCACCCCCTTTTTCAACAACCTGCTAAGCAGTTACCATTCTCCCCATGCGCATTGTCATTCCGATGGTCGTTGCCGCCCTGCTCGTCGCCGCGTGCGGCTACAAGGGTCCGCTCTACCTGCCCAAATCGAAAACTGAGCCCAAGCCCGAGGCGCAAAAACCCGCCGCCAGGCCCGCCCCGGCCCAGGACGAAACGAAACCCGAGGGCATGTGAGCCATTTTTCCTACGCTGGCGGCGAGCTGCACGCCGAGCAGGTGCCGCTCTCCCGCATCGCGGAGCAATACGGCACGCCGTGCTACGTCTACTCGCGCGCCGCGCTGGAGGGAGCCTGGCGCGCCTTCGACTCCGCTTTCGCGGGCCGCGACCACCTGGTCTGCTACGCGGTCAAGGCGAATTCCACGCTGGCCGTATTGAACCTGTTCGCCCGCCTCGGCAGCGGCTTCGACATCGTCTCCGGCGGCGAGCTCGCCCGCGTGCTCGCCGCCGGCGGCGACGCCGGCAAGGTCGTGTTCTCGGGCGTGGGCAAGACCGCCGGGGAAATGCGGCAGGCGCTGTCGGCCGACATCCTGTGCTTCAACGTCGAGTCCGAGGGCGAGCTCGAGCGGCTGGACGCGGTCGCCGGCAAGAGCGGCAAGACCGCGGCGGTCAGCCTGCGCGTCAACCCCGACGTCGACCCTCGCACCCACCCCTACATCGCGACCGGACTGAAGGAGAACAAGTTCGGGATCGCCTACGAGGACGCGCTCGGGCTCTATCGCAAGGCGCGCGCGATGCGCCATCTCGCCGTCACCGGTATCGGCTGTCACATCGGCTCGCAACTCACCGACGTGTCGCCTTTCGTGGCCGCGCTCGACCGCGTCCTCGATCTTGCCGACAAGCTGCGCGCTGAGGGCACGACCCTGACGCATATCGACATCGGCGGCGGCCTCGGCATCCGCTACCGGGACGAGTCACCGCCGTCCGTGACCGATTACGCGCGCGCTCTCAAGGAACGGCTGGGAAACCGCGACCTCAAGCTGATGCTCGAGCCGGGGCGCGCGCTCTCGGGCGAGGCCGGGCTGTTGCTGACTCGGGTCGAGTACCTGAAACACGGCCGCGACAGGAATTTCGCGGTGGTGGATGCGGCGATGAACGATCTCATGCGCCCGGCGCTCTACGATGCCTGGCACGACGTGCTGCCGGTCGCCGCCGGCAGCGGCGGCAAGACCTACGAAATCGTCGGCCCGGTGTGCGAAAGCGGCGATTTTCTCGCCCACGGGCGCACGCTGGACCTGCGCGAAGGCAGCCTGCTCGCCGTAATGACGGCCGGCGCTTACGGCATGAGCATGAGCTCCAACTACAACACCCGTCCGCGCGCGGCCGAGGTCATGATCGACGGCGCGCACGCGCATCTCGTGCGCGAGCGCGAAGCAGTTTCCGAACTGATGACACGCGAAATGCTTTTGCCATAAACAACAGCGTGTCGTTCATGCAACAAAAGTGTTGCATTTATTTTTCACTGTGGCATAGAATGGCTTCACCAGGCATAAGTTTCCAGATGGTGTTCTGGAAACACGCGATGCGCAGCGGTGCAAGTCGCGCTGACTATGCGATGGTGGTGCGGACCGTAAGCCGCACGCAAGCGATGCCGCAGTCAACTTGAAAGGAGTCTTGTGATGGCGAAGAAAAAAGCGAAAAAGGCGAAAGCCAAGAAGAAGTAGTCTGCGTCAATACGAAAGCCGGGTCATCCCCGGCTTTCGTTATTTCCGGATCCGGTTTTATCGTCGGGTTTGTTTCGACAACCCGTTGTTGCAATCCATCCGCCCCGGCGCGATCCCGTATTCCCGGCCAGCGGAACGAAGCGCGGCGCTGTTTCCTGAGATCCGCTTCACCCTGATTAATATCCATTTAATCAATTGGATATAGCAATTCAATCCACTGCTGGTCCCGCCCCGCGAGTTGAACCGCGCTTCGCGTCGGTTCGAACTCGCGGAGACGAATCCGCGCCGATCGGCGTCGGAATTCGTCAGGGGTTGAGTTGCTGGTGCACCGCCGTCGCCACGCGCAGCAACTCCGGCTTGCCTACTTCGCCGGACAACGCGTACCCCAGTTTGTGATCCAGCCAGTAGAACACGCCGACGCCGCGCTCCTGCGCGAACAGGAATGCGGTCTCGCGGTTCGCGTCCGGGTTGACGCGGACGTACAGCGTCAACCGCTGGCCCTTGCCATCCTGGTACATGAACTGCGCGACCGGACCGCGTTCTCCCGGCAGCAGCCTGCCTCCTACCAGCGAGTAGCCCAGCTCCGCGAGTTTCGGCACCTTGAGCGGGGCACCCAGCCGCTTCGACAGCCACGCAACGAGATGCCCCTCCTGGTCGGCTCCGACCTCGACCGGATGCCGTACTTCGGGGCTGTAGACGACGTGCGCGATCGCGGCGCGGCGCGCCCACGAGGAAGAGGACTCGGGCAACCGGTCCGTGTTGTACGCGCGCAATTGCCAGCCCACGGCCACGCCGACCGCGAAAACCGCGGCAATGGCGGCGTAACGCAGTAACGGCCTGGCCCATGCCCGCCTCGACGTGCCGAGATTGCCCGGCAAAGGTTCGGTCAGCACCGGATCGTACTCCCGGCGCAACGCCGTGATCTGTCCCCGGTACGCCGAAACGCGCATCGCGTCCTCCGGATGCGCGGCCAGGTAGGCTTCCACCTCGGCGGCGCGCGACGGCGTGAGCGTGCCGTCCACGTAAGCGTGCAGCTCCGCCTCGGTGACGGGTGGTTTCATTTCACCACTTTCAGCGTCGTCGAACCGGCCCCGCCCTCCAGCAGCAGGCGCAGCCGCTCGCGGCCGCGCGAGAGCCGCGACATCACGGTGCCGAGCGGTATGTCGAGAACCTGCGCGGCTTCCTCGTAGGTGAACTGCTCGAGCCCGACCAGCAGCAGGACCGCGCGCTGCTCGCCGGGCAGCCTCGACAACGCATCGTCGATGTCCCGCAACTCGCCCCAGTCGGGCTCGTGCGCGGCGAGCGCATCGGCCGATGGCTCGTCCAGCGTTTCGTGCGGATGCCGCATCCGCGAGCGGGTCTGGTTGACGTAGATGTTGTGCATGATGGTAAACAGCCACGCCCGCAAGTCGCTGCCCTGGCGCCAGAGATGAAAGCGGGAGAGCGCCCGCTCCAGCGTGTCCTGCACCAGGTCGTCGGCAGCGCTGCGGTCTCCCGTCAGGGCGCGCGCGTAACGCCGCAGCCGCGGGATGTGCTGCGCGATCTGGCTCTCGTGATCACTCACGATCGCCCCCGCTTATATAAACAACCGTGATTGCCATCCTATTCCCGCCGCGCGTCCCGATAAGTACTTCGTATGGCGTCATTAATTCGTTCTGCAGAATGCGTCGAACATCGTGTCGTAGGCATGCTCCAGGTTGCCGACGAACCGTGGCGTATCGAACAACGGGCAGGTATCGCGCCCGTCGCTCAACCTGCGCCGGACATCCTGCAGCAGGCCGGGCGTTGTCGCCAGTTCCACGAGCTTGCGCTCGCAGTCGCCCGGGGTGTCCATGACCAGTTCGCGCAGCCCGGCGTTGATCAGGACGCTGCCGGCCACGCGCGAGGCGAAAGTCTCGCCCATGC
>CAZOQY010000091.1:0-2979 GCA_964581835.1 uncultured Streptomycetaceae bacterium
GCGCATCGCTGCGCTTCTCGAGCGCTTCCTTGCGCTGCTCCGCCCGCTTCTTGTCGCGGGCTTCCTCTTCCTGCTTTTTCTTCCTGGCTTCCTCGCGCCGCTCTTCCCGGGCCTCGCTCCGCTTCTCGAGTGCCTCCTTGCGCGCCTTCTCGCGGTCTTCCTTGCGCTGGGCGTCGTCGGCACCCCACGCGCCCGCAGCACCTGCAGCCAGCGCCGCTGCGGCAATAATTGCGATCCATCCGGTTCTCATGAGCGTCCTCCGCGTGGTCCCGCCGCGCGTTTCGCGGCGCAGGTCATTCTGGCACGATTTACTCGGGCTGTATGCCGGCGTCCTTCACCAGCTTCGCCCATTTCTTCACTTCGGCGCGGATGAAGGCGTTGAACTCGTCGGGGGAGGCGCTGGCGGTGGCTTCGGCGCCGCCGTCGGAGAAGAGCTTCGAGGTGGCGGGGTCGTTCACCGTCGCGACCACGGCCTTGTGCAGCCGGGCGACGATGGCGGGCGGCGTGCCGGCGGGGGCGAGCAGGCCGTACCAGGTGCTCGCCTCGTAGCCCGGGTAGAACTCGGCGATCGCCGGGATCTCGGGCGCGGCGCCGGCGCGCTTGAGACTGGTCACGCCCAGCGCGCGGATGCGTCCGCTCCTGACGTGCTGGAGCGAGCTCATCACGTTGCCGAACATCATCAGCATCTCGCCCGACTGCACGCTGATGAACGCGGCGCCGCCGCTCTTGTACGGCACGTGCGCCATCTTGAAGCCGCCCATGCTCATCAGCAGCTCCATCGCGAGGTGCGCGGTGCTGCCGAAGCCGGGCGAGGCATACTGCAGCTGGCCGGGGCGGGACTTGCCCAGCGCGACCAGTTCCCCGACGCTGCGCACCGGCAGCGACGGGTGCACCGAGAGGACGTTCGGCATCACCGCCGCGAGTGAAATTCCGACGAAATCGCGCTCGAGGTTGTAGGGCACCGTCTTCATCACGGACGGGTTGCTGGCGTTGGAGGCGATCATTGCCGCGATGGTGTAGCCGTCCGGCGCGGCGCGCGAGGCGATTTCCACGCCGATGTTGCCGCTCTGCCCGGGGCGGTTGTCGAGCACGATGCGCTGGCCCAGCACGTCGCCCAGCTTGGGCGAAATGATCCGCATCGTGGTGTCGGTGCCGCCGCCCGGCGCCGAGGGCACGATGATGCGTACCGGGCGGTCCGGGTACTGCTGCGCGGCTGCGCACCCGCACCAAAGGGAAAAGAGGAAAGGGAAAAGGGGAAAGTAGTACCCCAACCCCTTTCCCTCGTTCCTTTTCACTTTTCCCTTCCGGGCGAACGCATCCAGAACCGTGTGATATCGCATGGCGGATCTCCTTTCGATCACTCAGGTGGGCGGCGGCTGGCGTCGCGCCGTTACGACGCTTTCACCGCCGCGCCCGCGCCGTTGCCGGCGATGCGGCCGAACACCAGGCCGGAAACGAGGCCCGTGCCGGCCGGGTAGTTGAAGTAGAACAGCCCGCCCACCATCTCGCCCGCGGCGTAGAGCCCGGGGATCGGCTCGTAGCCCAGGTCGAGCACCTGCCCGGTCCCGGGATCGATGCGCAGCCCGCCGAAAGTGAAGGTGATGCCGCAGGTCACGCCGTAGGCCTCGAACGGCGGCGTGTCGAGCGTGTTGGCCCAGTTCGACTTGTCCGGCGAGAGGCCCACCGTGCAGCGTCCGTCGCGCACGCCGTACTGGAACGGCACGTCGGTGCGCACCGCGGCGTTGTATTCGCGCACGGTTTTCAGGAACGCCTTCGCGTCCACGCCTTCCATCTTATCCGCCAGTTCCTCCAGCGTGTTGCCGGTGAATTTCGTGACGTTGCGGCCGCCGTATTCCTTGTTGAGCAGCGGCTTCGTCTTGGCGTCGAACACCTGGTAGGCGTACTGTCCGGTCTGCTTCAGCACCTCGGCGCCGTACTTGGCGTAGGTGTAGTTGTAGAAGTCCGCGCCTTCGTCCACGAAGCGCTTGCCCTCGGCGTTGATCATGAGGGACAGGGGATAGCTGTGGCGGTACGGGTCGTGCGAGCGCTCGACCACGCCGAACTCGGGCGCGTGGCGCTCCCACGACACCGCGTGGCGTCCCGACCAGTTGCCGTAGGGGCAGGCGCCGATGTCGAGCGCCATCCTGAGACCCTCGCCCAGGTTGTGGCGCGTGCCGCGCACCTTGGCGAGCTCCCAGCCCGGCCCGAGGTAGCGCGTGCGCCACTCGGGGTTCGACTCGAAGCCGCCGCAGGCGAGGATCACGGCTTTCGCGTGGAACTCCACCTGTTTGCCTTTCTGCCGGGCGCGGACGCCGAGCACGCGCGCGCCGTCGTAGATCAGCGAGGTGGCGCGCGTTTCGTAGAAGATCTCGATGCCTTTTTTCTCCGCGGTCTTCGTCAGGTCCGCGACGAGGCCCGCGCCGCCGCCGTTGACGGTCAACGGGAAGCGCCCGAAGAACTTGCGCTTGCCGTTGACGATCGTCGATTGCGCGCCGTAGTTCGGCACGAATTTCGCGCCCTGGCCGCGCACCCACACCATGCTCTCGAAGCTTTTCGTGATGAGCGCCTCGGAGAGCTGCGGGTCGGTACGGTAAGCGGTGACGCGGTAGAGGTCGTCGTAGAATTCCTCCACCGTGTTGCTGTCCCAGTCGGTGTTCTTCGCCTCGTCCTCGGGGATGTCGGTCAATTGCTGCAGCTCTTCCACCTTGCTGTAGGCGAAGCGCATGACGCCGCCGGCGAAGCGGCTGTTGCCGCCGGATTCCTCCACGTTCGCCGATTCCAGCATGCCCACCGTGGCGCCCTTGTCCCGCGCCGCCAGCGCCGCGCACAGCGCCGCGTTGCCCTTGCCGACCACCAGCACGTCGTACTTATGCATTGCCTCTCTCCCTTTCCTGAAACTCCGCACCCGATTACGGCTTCGGCTTGATTCCCGCGGCCACGATCAGCTGCCCGATCTTCGCGATATCCGTTTTCACGTAG
>CAZOQY010000091.1:2989-10996 GCA_964581835.1 uncultured Streptomycetaceae bacterium
CGACCAGTACGTCGAACTTTTGCATTACCTCTCCCCTTTCCGAAACAGTTTTGCCACCGGTCACTTCGTCTTGATGCCGGCGTTCCTGATCAACAGCTCGATCTTCGCGATATCCGTTTTCACGTAGGCGCCCAGTTCCTCCGGCGTGCTGCCGACCGCCTCGACGCCGCCCTTCAACAGCTTTTCCCGCACATCCGCCCGGCCCAGCGCGGTCACCAGCTCGCGGTTCAGGCGCGCGACGATCGCGGGCGGCGTCTTCGCCGGCACGAAGAAGGCGATGTTGGAGGTGGACTCGTAGCCGGGCAGGGTGAGCGCGATGGGCTGCAGGCCCGGGGTCAGCGCCGAGGGCTTGTCGGATGCGACGCCGAGCGCGCGCAGCTTCTGCTGCTGCACGAAATGCCACACCGAACCGGCGCCGGGGAACATCAGTTCGACTTCTCCGCTCAGCAGACCGATGACCGAGGGCCCCGTGCCGCTGTAGGGAACGCGCTCGATCTTCACCTTCGCCAGGTACTTGAACAGTTCCCCGGCGATGAACGGCGTGGCGCCGATCGTCCCCGACGCGTAATTGAGGTCTCCCGGTCGCGCGCGGGCGAGGGCGATCAGCTCCTTCACCGATTTCACCGGCAGCGAGGGGTGCACCACCAGCACGATGGGCGAGCTCATCGCCAGCGTCACCGGCGCGAGGTCGCGAACCGGGTCGTAGCCGACCGTGCGGAACAGTTGCAGGGTCCATGCCGCCGGCCCGTAGAACAGCACGGTATAGCCATCGGGAGGAGACTTCGCCACGACTTCAGCCGCGAGCCCGCCGCGGTTCTCCACGAGCACGCGATGACCCAGGCTGGAGGAGATTTCATCTCCCAGCAGCCGCGCGCCCCAGTCGTTGTTGCTGCCCGGCGCGGCGGTAACGATGCGCACGACCTTGCTCGGATAGGCGTCCTGCGCGTGGGCGGTCGCTGCGAGCACGGCCGCGGTCAGCCCAGCGGTCAACCTCATGGTCAACTTCGCGGTCAACCTCGCAGTCAAACGGATCGCCACGACGGCCGGCAAGCGCATGCCGCCTCAGGCCGGGCTGCGCTCGGGCGCGCGCTTCCTGTCCGCGCCCGCTGCGGCTGCGGGATCGAGCAGCGCCATCAGGTCGCGCACGGCGCCGAGCTTCTCGAGCGATTCGATCGACCGGCATGCGGTCGCCACGGCTGCCGGCGCGAGCACGCGGCCGGCGCAGTTCTCGAATTTCGCGACCATCTCCGCGTCGCCGATCGGGTTGGCGGAGCTGCGGCCGAGCGGCCGGTCCACCTTCTCGGAGAAGGCGCGGCCGTCCGCGAGCGTGACCCGGACCTCGGCGTCGAACGGGTCGTCCTCGTCGAACAGCTTCCCGGTGTAGGGCGCCGCGTGCACCCGCGCGAGCAGCCCGCTGACCGCCGGGTCGCGCCAGGCGTCGCCCTCGAAGTGCTCGAGCACCACCTTGCCCTCGGCCAGCGCGCGGGTCACGCAGTACTGCACGCTGAACTTGGCCTCGAGGTCGCTGCGCGGGTCGGGGCGATCGGTGTGCGCGAGCGCGCGCGGGTGCGTGAACGCGTCCACGCGCGCCACGGCGCGGGCGTCGAACGGCCCGTGGCGCCGCACCAGGTTCAACGCCGCTTCGACCGCGGAATGCGTGCTGTAGCAGCACGGGTAGAGCTTGTAGCTCGCGCCCGGCGCCACGATCTCCCAGTCGCCCCAGCCGGCGAGCGCGCGCGTCGCATCGTGATGATCGGCGCCAAACAGCCTGAAGAAGCCCTGCTTGTGCTCGAAGGCGTCCGGATTGGCGGTAAAACCCTTGCGCGCGAGCAGCGCGGCCATCAGCCCGCCGCGCGCGCATTGACCGGCGTGCAGCGGCTTCGCCATCGTGCCGAAATTGGCCTTGGTGCCGGCTGCCAGCGACGTCGCGAGCGCCAGCGCGGTTTCGGTCTGCTCCGCCGTGAGCTTCAGCAGCTTCGCGCAGGCCGCCGCGACCGCGAACACGCCCACGGTGGCGGTCGGGTGCCAGCCTCGCTCGGAGTGATGCGGGTTCACGCAGCGCCCGACGGCGGCGCCGACTTCGTAGCCGGCGGCGTGCGCGAGCAGCAGGTCGCGGCCGCTGCCGCCGTGCGCTTCGCCGGCCGCGGCGAGCGCGGGCACCATCACCGCCGAGACGTGCCCGCCCAGGCTTTTCGCGGTGTTGTCGAAATCGAGCGCGTGGGCGGAGACGCCGTTGATGAGCGCGGCATCGAGCGCGCCGGCGCGCCGGCTCGATCCCAGCACCAGGCAGGGGCCACCGCCCGGCCGCAATTCGAGCGTTTCCTCGAGGAGCCGGGGCGCGTCTTCCGCCGCGCCGGCGAGCGCGACGCCCAGCGTGTCGAGCACGGCGATCTTGCCGGCGTGGACGGCCTCGGGTGGGAAATCCTCGTAGCGCAACGCAGCGACGCGTTCCGCAAGCTGGCGTGCCAGACCCATGTGTTCCTCCTCCTTGCCCCCGGCCGATTATGCCACCCGGACGCGGGCGCAAGCGCCGCGCGCGGTCGCATGGTGGACGCGGGCGCGGCCGGCGCGCGCATCCATATAAAATACCGGCACTATCCCGCTTGGAGAGACAGGGTGGACACCGGAATCAAGGGCAGGACGGCGCTGATCGCGGGCGCGAGCCGCAACATGGGGCGCTACTCGGCGCTGGCGCTGGCGAAGGAAGGCGTGAACCTCGCCATCTGCACCAGCTCGCGCATGAAGGAGCTGAACGAGGTCGCCGAGGCGGCGCGCAAGCTCGGGGTGAAGGTGCTCGCCGAGAAATGCGACATCACAGACAACGCCTCGGTCGCGGCGTTCGTGAAGAAGGCGCAGAGCGAGTTCGGCGGCGTGGACATCGCGGTCAACGTCGCGGGCTTTCGCGCCGAGAGCCCGTTCCTCGAGGGCAGCTTCGAGGAGTGGACGCGCAACATCGAGGTCAACCTGACCGGTCCGTACCACGTCTGCCGGCACGTTATCCCGCTCATGAAGGAGCGGCGCTGGGGCCGCATCATCAATTTCTCCGGCATCGCGCCGTATCTCGGCGCCAGCGCCGCCAAGGCGACGGTCAAGCTCGGCATCGTGGGATTTACCCGCGGCATCGCGCGCGAGTTCGCGGAATTCGGCATCACCGCGAACTGCGTCGGCGCGGGCACCATCGGCCGCGGCGAGAGCGACCCGACCGAGAGCGTGAAGGATATCCGTCCCGGCCAGCCGATCCGCCGCAAGGGCCGTCCCGATGAAGTGACTTCGCTGGTGGTGCACCTCGCCAGCGAGAACGCCGGCTTCATCACCGGGCAGTGCTACCTGGTGAACGGCGGGATGTACATGCAGTAAGCGCGGACCAGCGCGCTATTGCATCTCGGCGATTCCCGCCTGCCGGATCACTTTCGTCCATTTCGCGAGTTCCGACGCGATGATTCTCTCCATCTCGTCGGGCGTGCTGACCCTCACCTCGGAACCTTCGGAACGCAGGCGCTCGCTCATCTCGGGCGATTGCACCGCCTTCACCGTTTCCTCGTTCAGGCGCCGCACGATGTCGCGCGACGTGCCGCCGGGCGCGAGCAGGGCGTAGAGCTGCACGACCTCGTATCCCGGCAGGCCGGATTCCTCGATCGTCGGCACGTCGGTCAGCACGCTCGAGCGCTTCGCGCTGGTGATGCCGAGCGGCCGCAGCCGGTTGCCGCGGATGGCGGGCACCGCCGGCAGGATGTTGCTGAACATGAGCGCGGATTCGCCGGCGACCACCGACAGCGTCGCGAGCGGGCTCGCGCGGTACGGCACGTGCGTGATCTTCGCGCCCGCCATCATCTTGAACAGCTCGCCGGCGAGGTGCGACGAGGAGCCGCTGCCGGCCGAGGCGTAGTTGAGACTGTCGGGCCGCGCGCGGGCGAGGGCGAGGAGCTGCTTGACCGATTTCACCGGCACCGACGGGTGCACCACCAGCACGTAGGCGGCCGACCCCAGCAGCGACACCGGTGCGAAATCCCGCCGCGGGTCGTAGGCGAGCTTCGCGTACATCGCCGGCGCGATCACCATCAGGCTGCTGGTGCCGACGAGCAGGGTGTAGCCGTCGGGCGCGGCCTTCGCGACGCTCTCGGCGCCGATGCGACCGCCCGCGCCGGCGCGGTTCTCGACCACGAACTGCTGGCCGAACGCCGGCCCGAGTTTCGCGGCGAGGGTGCGGGCGACGAGATCCGAGCCGCCGCCCGGGGCGGAGGCGACGATCAGCCGCACGACCCTGGCGGGATAGGTTTGCGCGGCCGCGCCGTCCGGGAGCAGGCAGGCCAGCAGGACGAAGAACGCGTAGCGGGCGTGCGCCATGGCGTGCTCGGAGCGGGGGAAGATGGCGCAGGATACTCCGAAAATCCCGTGGAATATATCCGCATTTGTTCCACATTACAGAACCGCCGCGTTGACCTGCGCGGGCCGCGAAACTAGAATTTTCCCCTTCACCGATTTTCCCTTCGCCGGGCAGGAACCATTCCCGTGCAACCCATCCGCACACGAGGAGACACCATGACGCGTACGTGCCTCGCAATCATCCTGGCCGCAGCGGCCACGCTGGCATCAGCCCAGGATTATCCCAACCGCCCGGTGCGGATGATGATTCCGCAGCCGGCGGGCGGCACCATGGACACCATCGCGCGCGCCGTGTCGAACGTGATGGTGGAGAGCATCCGCGTCAACATCGTGATCGACAACCGCACCGGCGCGAACGGCATCATCGCCGGCGAGACGCTCGCGCGGTCAGCGCCGGACGGCTACACGCTGCTTTACACCTCGGCCTCGCTCGCCAACAACGAGCTGGTGACGCGCAAGCCGCCGTTCCACGTGCTGAAGGATTTCGAGCCGGTGACGCAGGTCACCACGCTGCCCGGCTACCTCATCATCGTCAACGGTCAGTCGCCGGCGAAATCGCTGAAGGAGCTGCTCGAGCTTTCCAGGCGCCAGCCGGTTCACTTCGGCTCGAGCGGCGTCGGCAACAGCCAGCACCTGCTGGGCGAGCTCATCAACGCCCGCACCGGCTCGAAGATGGTCCACGTGCCGTACAAGGGCTTCGCGCTCATCACCAACGCCGTGCTCGGCAACGAGATCCAGGTGCTGTTCGGCGCGCCGACCACGGTGGTGCAGCACATCAAGGCCGGGCGGCTGCGCGCGCTCGCCTACACCGGCGAGAAGCGCTGGAACGGCATGCCCGACTTGCCGACCGTGTCGGAGGCGGGCATCCCCGGCATGGTGTACGAGGCTTCGTGGCACGGCATCTTCGCGCCGAAGGGCACGCCGCGGCCGATCATGATGAAGATCCAGTCGGAGTCGGCGAAGGCCGCGCGCTCGCAGAAGCTGACCCAGTTCTTCGTCGAGTCCGGCCACCTCGCCATCGGCAGCACGCCCGAGGAATTCCGCAAGTTCCTCACGGGCTACCTCAAGGACACCGCGGAACAGTTGCGCATCGCCGGCGTCAAGCCGGAGTAGGCCGGCTGCCGGCCCCATCAATCAACGGAGATCGTGCATGAAGCTGTATTTTGGTGAAGTCTCGGGCAATTCCTACAAGGTTCGCATCCTGCTCTCGCTGCTGAAGGCGCCGCACGAGGTGGTGATGGTGGACATGAAGAACAAGGGGCACAAGGCGCCGGATTTCCTCAAGTTGAACCCGCGCGGCGAGGTGCCGGTGCTGCAGGACGGCAACGTGGTGCTGTGGGATTCCGCCGCGATCCTCGCCTACATCGCGCGCAAGCACGGCGGCGAGCAGTGGTTCCCGTCCGAGCCGGGCGCGATGGCGCAGGTGCTGCAGTGGGTGGCGCTGGCCGGCAACGAGATCCAGTTCGGACTGCAGTACGCGCGCCGTGGCATCCTGCACGGGCGCTGGACCGCGGGCACGCTGGAACAGGGGCAGGCGATGGGCCGCGTCGCGCTCGAGGCGCTGGAGCGGCAACTCAAGTCGAACGACTGGCTCGCGCTGGGACGCCCCACCATCGCGGACGTCGCGTGTTTTCCCTACATCGAGACCGCGCCGGAGTCGAAGGTCGCGCTCGAACCCTACCCGGGGGTCATCAAGTGGCTTGCGCGCTGTAGCGCATTGCCCGGCTGGGCCAAGCGCTAGCGCGGAAGACGGAAGTCGAAAGGCGAAAGTGCCGAGCGCGAGGCGCGAGCCGCAACAAGACGCTGCCCTGCGTTTTTTAACCCTTTTGCCTTTCGCCTTTCGATTTTCGCCTTAATCCCCGTTGCTCGTGACCAGAATCACGCGGTAGTCGTTGACGTTGGTACGCGTCGCGCCGGTGACGACGAGGTCGCCCAACGCGCTGAAGTAGCCGTAGCCGTCGTTGTCAGCGAGCCGTTTTGCCGCGTCGAGTTTTTTCTTCTCCGCCCGCCTGGGCGTGTCCGGCGCGAGCACCGCGCCGGCGTTGTCCTCGGAGCCGTCGATGCCGTCGGTGTCGCAGGCCAGCGCAAAGATGCCGTCGGCGCCGGCGAGATCGACGGCGAGCGCCAGCAGGTACTCGGCGTTGCGGCCGCCGCGCCCTTTGCCGCGAACCGTCACCGTCGTCTCGCCGCCCGAGATCAGCGCCACCGGCGGCTGCCACGGCAGGCCGTGCTGCTTCACTTCCCGCGCCAGCGCGCCGTGCGCCTTCGCGACTTCGCGCGCCTCGCCGGTGACCGAGTCGCCGAGGATGGCGGGGAGGATGTCGTGGCCGATGAAGAACTGCGCGGCGGCTTCGAGCGATGCCTGCGCGGTGGCGATGACGCGGTTCTCGACGCGCCTGAAGATCCGCGAGCCCGGCTTGGGCGTTTCCGTCAGCTCGCCTTTCGCGCCGCGCTCGAGATGCTGCGTCACCGTTCTCGGCGCCTTCACCTCGTAGCGCGCGAGCACGTCGAGCGCGTCGCGGTAGGTGGTGGGGTCGGGCGCGCACGGGCCCGAGGCGATGTGCGTGGGATCGTCTCCGGTAACGTCCGAGATGATCAGCGCCACGACCGGCGCGCGGCAGGCAGCGGCGAGCCGCCCGCCCTGGATCGCGGAGAGGTGCTTCCTCACCGTGTTCATATCCTGGATCGGCGCGCCGCATTTCAGGAGTTCGCGCGTCGTCGCCTGGAGATCCGCGGTGGAAAGGCCCTCGGCCGGGGCGGAGAGCAGGGCGGAACCGCCGCCCGAGATCAGCACCAACAGGAGATCGTCGGGCGTGAGGCTCTTCGCGCGGCGCAGGATTTCCTGCGCGGCCTGCTCGCCGCGCTCGTCCGGCACGGGATGGCTCGCTTCGATCACCGTGAAGCGATTGGTGAGCAGGCCGTGCTGGTAGCGCGTGACGACGAGCCCGTCGATCGGGGCGTTTGCCGGCCAGTTCTGCTCGACCGCCAGCGCCATCGCTGCGGCGGCCTTGCCGGCGCCGACGACCAGCGTGCGTCCCTTCGGCGGCCGTGGCAGATGCCCGGGAACGATCTTCAGCGGGTCGGCGACCGCCAACGCAGCCTGGAAGCTTCCGAGCAGGAGTTCGCGAGGTGACATCAGCAACCCGTGAACGAGTGAACGAGTGAACGAGTGAACGGGTAAGTTGATTTTCTTTCCCCGTAACCGGGGCAGAGGGAGAGGGTGAGGCAGCTCACTCGTTCACCTGTTCACCCGTTCGCTCGTTCACCCAGCACGGTCTTGAGGTACTGTCCCGTGTGGCTCATCTTGCTGCGCGCCACTTCCTCCGGTGTGCCTTCGGCGATGACGCGCCCGCCGCCGTCGCCGCCTTCGGGGCCCATGTCGATGATCCAGTCGGCGGTCTTGATGACGTCGAGGTTGTGCTCGATCACCACCACCGTGTTGCCGTGGTCGCGCAGGCGATGCAGCACGCGCAGCAGGAGGTCGATGTCGTGGAAATGCAGTCCGGTGGTGGGCTCGTCGAGGATGTAGAGCGTGCGGCCGGTGTCGCGCTTGGAGAGTTCGAGCGCGAGCTTCACGCGCTGCGCTTCGCCGCCGGAGAGCGTGGTCGCGCTCTGGCCCAGCTT
>CAZOQY010000092.1:0-2170 GCA_964581835.1 uncultured Streptomycetaceae bacterium
GCCTGCTGCTCCTGACCGACGACGGGCAGTTGCAGAAACGGATCGCCGATCCGCGTCACAAGACGAAGAAGACCTACCTCGCCCAGGTCGAGCGCGTCCCGGACGAGAAGGCGCTCGCGCAACTGCGCCGCGGCGTGAAACTGGATGGCATGACGGCGCCGGCAGGCGCGCGGCTGGTGGACGAACCCGGCTGGCTGTGGCCGCGCGAACCGGCGATCCGATACCGGAAGAACATCCCCACGGCGTGGCTGGAAATCACGATCACCGAGGGCCGCAACCGGCAGGTGCGCCGCATGACCGCCGCCGTCGGCCACCCCACCCTGCGGCTGGTGCGTGTCTCCATCGGCGAATGGTCGCTCGACGACCTGCGGCCGGGCGAGTGGGAAGAGCGTCGCTAACAGGGGGCGGCGACCCGCGACCGGACAATCAATCGATCACGTACCGCCTGACTGCGTCATTGTTCCACTCGATTCCGCATCCCGGCCGGTCCGGGATGACCAGACAGCCGTTCCTGACCTCGAACGGTTCGGCGAGAATGGGATTTGCCCAATCCTGCCACTCCAGCCAGTGAGCCGTCTCCGTTACGCGCATGAGGTGACCGCAGACCTCGGGATAGAGATGGGTAGACACTTCGATGCCGAGCGCCGAAGCCACCGGCACGGATCGGAGCCAGCCCGATACGCCGCCGATCCGCATGAGGTCCGGCATGACATAGTCGCCGGCCCCCGCCTGAAGCGCTCGCAGCAGCTCGCGGGGCCCATAGAAATTCTCGCCCAGCTGCACCGGCGTCTTCAGCTCGCGCGTCAGCTGCGCGTAGCCATCCAGATTGTTGTACGCGATCGGCTCTTCGAACCAGTAGAAACCTTCACCGTCGAGCGCGTGGCAGCGATGGAGGGCGTCTCCGAAACTGAGCCCCTGGTTGAAATCGACCATGAGCTTGACGTGCGGCCCGACCGCCCCGCGCACCGCCGCCGTGACCGCGAGGTCTTCGTGCAGATTATCGCGTCCGAGCCGGAGCTTCAGGGCCTTGAACTGTCCTTCCTCGACGAGTTCAGCGGCTTCTCCTGCCAGCACGTCGGCCTGCTCCTGAAGCCAGAGGCCGTTGCTGTTGTATGCCTGGACCTCGCCGATATCGCCTCCGAGCAGCCTTGCGAGCGGCAGACCGGCAGCCTTGGCAGCGGCATCCCATGCCGCCATGTCGAGCCCCGCCACCGCGATCATGGCCACGCCCTCGTATCCGACCAGGTTGAGCGATCTGCGCCCCCGCTCAAAATCGTCGAACGGGCGGACGGGCCTTCCCTTCCGGGCTTCGGCCAGGTCGCGGATCGCCGGAACGATGTAGCGTGCCGCCCTGACCAGGTACGGCTCGAGATAGCTTCGCCCCACGACGCCCTCGGCGGTCCGCAGGTCGATCAGGATGAGCGGCCACTCGTCGAATCGTCCCACCCGGGAAATGACCGGGCGGCGCAGCGGGACAACAACGGTTCGCACGTCGACGGACTCGTATGTCAGACCATCCATGGCGGCTCCTTATATATGTATATACCCGTATCGACGCAAAAAAAACTACAGACCCTGCTCGATCTTGCCAAGCAGGCCGAACAACGTTGCGACGCCTTCCTTGCCGACCAGCCGCTGGACCCGCGCCTGGGCGGTCTGCCAGAGCGGCACGGCTCTGTCCAGAACATCGCGCGCCTTGGCGGTCAGCTCGATGGACCATTCCCGCATGTCCTCCGCGTCGGAGAAGCGCACCAGGCCGCGGCGTCGAAGGAGCAGCAGGTTTCTCCCGAGAGTCGATCGGTCGAGCGCCATTTCCTCCGCCAGCCGCGAGATGTTGACGGGCTGCAGCCGATCTATGGTTCGCAGGGCGGAGAACTGGGTGATCTTGATGCCGACCGGGCGCAGCGCCTCGTCATACAGGTCGGTCAACGCGCGCGTTGCGCGCCGGACACGGACGCAGGCACAGGGGGTGGAAATGGCCGACATAAGTGTATATACCTTTATTATAGCCCCGGGCGGGGGCGCCTGGCGGTCTGCCCGCGAAAACAAACAGACGGTGGAAACCCGGCTGACGGACTCGCGCCACCGACCTGCCGATCAAGAGTCAGCCGCTCTCAGCGACGCCCCATCTGGAACGCCTCACCTGAGACGCATTATCTGCGACGCCTCA
>CAZOQY010000092.1:2270-10931 GCA_964581835.1 uncultured Streptomycetaceae bacterium
GCCCTACTGCGCCCCCGCAACCAGCCTTTCGAGGTCCAGTTGCGCGGCGCGCGCGCAGCTCTCCGAGACCCTGAAGTAGCGCTGGACCCAGTCCGTGCCGAGCTCGAACGGATGCGGGCCGTTTCCCATCCCCGCGAGCATGCGGGTCTTGTTGTAGGCGTTGTCGAACTCGGAATGGTTGGAGATCAGGATGGTCGCCCCGGTCTCCTTCGCCCTGGCCGCGAGGTGGCGCTGCGAATCGATGTAGGTCTGGAGGTTCCTGATTCCGATCTCGGGTTTGCGGCTCTCGAACACGAGCGCGGTGCCGCCCGAGTACACGACGTTCACGCGCTTGCCGCGATCGAGCACGGAAAACGTGAAGGACATCGTGCCCGGCGTGTGGCCGGGCGTGAGCCACATCGTCACCGTTTCCCCGCCCAGCGTGATGCTCATGCCGTCCGTCGCCACGATGTCCCGCCTGGGCGACATGCCCTTGTAGCGGTTCGGGAACCGGGCGAGCAGGTCCCAGTCGGCGGCGGACATGACGACGCGGGGGCCGTACTGCTTCTGGATCGCCTCCGCGCCGCCGACGTGATCGTTATGAGCGTGCGAAATCACCAGGTACTTGATGTCCTTCGGGTCGAGGCCGACCTTGCGCATGCCGCCGATGATGGCTTCCTCGGAGTTGTACGGATAGAGCGTGTCGAGCAGGATGATGCCCTCCCGCGTCGTCAGCGCCCACGCCGAGTGGACCTTGCTGCCGAGGAAATAAAGATTGTCGAACACCTTCGCGGGCTCCGCGTACCAGGACGAGCGCGGCGGGACTTTCGCGGGATCCACCATGTAAGGCGGCGGAACGTCGCCGGTGGTCTCGTCGCTGCGGTTCACGGGCAGCAGGCAGGTGCGCGCCAGCGTGCCGAGGAACACGAATTCGGCCGCGCTCTTGGCCGCCCGGATCTCGGCCTCGATTTCCGCCCGGTAATTTCTCTTCGGGTCCTGCTGCGCGAGCGCCCCGTCCCCGCCTGCCGACAAAACGACCAGGCTCGCCCCAACTGCGACAAGAAAGTGATTTTTCATGATGACTCTCCCAATTTGGTTTACACCCTGCAACGCCTTACCTGAGACGCTCTATCTGAGACGCTTTATCTGAGACGTCTTATCTGCGACGCCTTACTTGAGACGTTATATCCGGAACGCCGCCTCCGCAACGCCTCATACCTTCAAGCCCGCGTCGGCGTGCGAGAATGGCGGCGCCTCGCTAATTCGTTCCTCCACATTCTGGACTGACAGCACGCCCCGGGCATGACTTTCACCCGCCAATCCGGCATCCATTACGCCTGGATCGTCCTCGCCGCGGCGTGCGTGCTGAGCATCATCAGCCGCGCCGATTCAGCGTCGTTCGCCGTGCTGGTCGACCCGCTGGTGGAAAAGTTCGACTGGAAGCGCGGCGAGATCGGTCTCGCCTACTCGCTCGCGTTCCTGTGCAGCATGCCCGCCATCCTGATCTTCGGCTGGCTCGGCGACCGCTACGGTGCGCGCATCCTCATGTTCGGCGCGTCGCTGATGATTTCCGCGGGCACGGTGATGCTGGGGATGATCAGCGAACTGTGGCACCTTTACATCATCTACGGCATTTTCGTCGGCGCGCTTGGCAACGCGGCCTTCCAGGTGCTGTTGCCGGTCATCATCACCCGCTGGTTCGAGGCGAAGATGGGGCTCGCGCTGGGCTTCTACTGGGCCGCGCTCGGCGCAGGTCCCGCCCTCTTCGCGCCGACGTTCCGCTGGCTGATCGAGACCCGCGGCTGGGAAGCGGCGTTCCAGGTGCTCGGCATCGGCTTCGGCGTCGTGCTGCTCTTCTTCTCCGCGCTGATCCGCACGAGCCCCGCCGAGATGGGCGTGTCGGCCTACGGCTCGAAAGAGGCAGGCAAGGAAAAGCAGGGATCGGCGGGAACGGAAACGACCCTGCGCGAGGTAATGGCGCGCCGGCCGATCTGGCTGCTGATGGGCTGCCACCATCTCGGCTGCGCCGGGCATGCCGTCGTCCTCGCGCACGGCGTCTCGATGGCGACCCACCACGGCATTCCCGGCCTGCAGGCGGCGGGCGTGCTCTCCACGATCGCCGGCGTGTCGATCGTGAGCCGGTTCACGTTCTCGCTGCTCACCGAGCGGTTCGGCGGGCGGGCCGTTCTCACCTTCGCCATCTTCGGCCAGAGCGTGTCGATACTGGCGCTGCTGTTCGCCACCGAAGCGTGGCACTTCTACGCCTTCGCGGCCGTGTTCGGCCTCTTCTACGGCGGCGAGATGGTCGGCTTCCCGATCATCAACCGGCAGATGTTCGGTCCGAAGGCGCCGCTGAGTTCGATCTTCTCGTTCGAAACGGTCGGCGGGATCACCGGCATGGCGCTGGGCGGCTGGCTCGGCGGCGCGCTGTTCGACCACTCGGGCAACTACACCTCGGCCATCCTCGTCGCCTCGGGCATCGGCTTCCTCGCGGTGCCGCTCGCGCTCTGGCTGCCGCGCCACAGACGGGAACCCGCACCCGTCGCCGCCTAAACTAGGAAAGACGCCCTACCTGAGACGCTCTATCTGAGACGCTTCATCTGCGACGTTTCACCTGAGACGCTCTACTAGCTTTTTCCGGGCTCCCACCGGTACGCCTTCGCGCACGCCCCGCCCATCAGCATCGCGCGATCGGTGACGCTCAGGCGGTCGGTCTCGAAGAAAGGCTTCACGGCCTGTTCGTAGTTGACGACCGCGTAGGCGCGGGTCCAGTCGGTGCCCCACAGGCAGCGCTCCATGCCCCAGGCGTCGAACACGCGGGCGAGCGGGTCCCAGATGTCCGGATAGGGATAGGGCTTATGCGACAGCGTGCAGGCGCCGCTCACCTTGATCACGGCGTTCCTGCGTTTCGCGAGCGCCAGCACTTTCGGCAGATCGGCCCAGCAATCCGCCGGCGCGGGCGGCGCCTTGGGCTGCAGGATGCCGAGGTGGTCGATGATGAACCGGGTGTCGGGATGACGGTCGATCACCGCCGTGCCGCGGTCGAGGTTGCCCCAGCACAGGATGTTGACCGGGAAGTCCTGCCGCACCGCTTCGCGCAGCACGCGGTCGAGACCCGCATCGGTCGGGTTGCGTCCCGGCTCGGTCGTGACGATGACGCGGATGCCCTTCGCGCCCGGCTGTTTTTTCCACTCGGCGATCTGCTCGACCGCGGCCGGGTCGTCCGGGTTCACCGGCTTCACCAGCGCGAAGCGGCCGGGATGCTGCTTCTGCACTTCCACCGCGTAGCTGGCGTCGTAGTGGTACATGGAAAAGGCGGAGATCAGGATCGAGCCGTCGACGCCCATCCTGTCCATCGCCGCCGCCAGCTCGTCGCCGGTGGCGCTGGGCGGCCAGTTCGGCGTGCTGTGCCACGGCCGTTTCGGCGTGTTGGCTTCGTAGGCGTGGACCTGGGAATCGATGATCGGCATTGCAGGCGCTCCTTGGGTTTGTCGGTCTGGCGGTATTGCAGCAGGTCGCGCCCGCCGCGTCCACTCAAAGTCCAATTACTGGCCACGCGCCGGAAAATTTGCTTTTCCCGGGACGCCTTACCTGAGACGCATCATCTGAGACGCCCTATCTGAGACGCTTCATCTGCAACGCCTCACCTGCAGCGCCTCATACTGGCTTATCATTCGCCCCGAACAACGAACTCATCAAGGAGCAACTAAGGATGTCGAGGGTCGCCGTCATCGGCAACACCGCGCGCGCGATCGGCGCCGCGTGCGCGTCGGATTTTTCGCTGTCGGGCCACGAGGTCCGCTTCGCGGTTTTCCCGGAGCAGAAGGACCAGCTCCCCGAACTGCGCAAGGCGGGCGGCTTCACCGTCGAAGGCGACGCGCAGCACCTGATCTCGAAGAAGACCGGCTTCGCGAAGCTCGCGAAGATCTGCGACACCACGGCGGAGGCGCTGAAGGACGCCGAGGCCGTGCTGATCGAGGTGGACATGCGCCAGCTCGAGCAGAAGTTCGGCGCGATGATTCCCGAGTTCGCGCACGGCGCCGTCGTGCACGTGCAGAGCCACGGCTACTGGCCGGCCGCGCGCTTGACGCCCCTGCTGCGCAAGGCGGGCCGCGAGGACGTGATCGTGACGGAAGCGCCCGCGCCGACCCACGCCGCGCGCTTCAGCGGCACGGTGGTGACGCCCAAGGGGCTGCGCAAGGGCATCCGGATCGCGACGGTGCCGGCCAGTCGCTCGCAGGAAGCGCTCGCGGCGCTGAAGCCGCTGTTCCCCGATTTCTCGGCCGCCTCGTCGGTGCTCCAGACCGGGCTCGAAAACCTGAACCTGATCGTGCACCCGGCGATGGTGCTGCCGGCCATCGGCATGGCCGAGCGCGCGAAGCTCGACGGCAGGCTGATGGGCTTCTACCAGGAAGGCGTGGTGCCCGCCGTGGGCGTGCTGGGCGACGCGCTCGACGCCGAACGCAAGCTGGTGTGCGAGGCCTACGGCGTCAGGCACACGCCGATGCCCGCCGCGATCGAGCAGTACTACGGCTTCAGGAGCGGCAGCTTCTTTGATGCGATGCAGAACCCGGTCTACAAGTCCTTCCCGCCGTTCCAGCCGGATGTCTGGCGCACGTGGGTGGCGGACGACCTGGCCTACGCCATCGTGCCGTGCGTGCAGCTCGGCGAACAGGCCGGGATCGCGACGCCGCTGCATCGCGCCTTCGCGCAGGTTTTCGGCACGCTGCTGGGCGTCGATCCCTGGAAATGCGGTCCGTCGCTCGCGGACATGGACCTCGCCGGCACGCCGGCGGCGGTGAAAAAACGGATACTCGGTTAAGATTCCGTTTAAGCAGATCGAACAACCATCAACAACCTGCATGACTGGAGAAACGACATGAAGATCGCCTGCGCAGCCCTCGCCCTATCGCTTGGCGCCTTCCCGGCGCTCGCCCAGAACGTGAAGATCACGCCGGTCGGCTCCCACCCCGGCGAGCTGTGCGCAAACGACCGCGCGATGATCTTCGAGGACCCGACCGGCGTGCGCTTCCTCTACGACCCGGCACACAACGTGACCGGCGGGGACGACCCGCGGCTGGGTACGATCCACATGGTGTTGCTCAGCCACATGCACGGCGACCACGTCGGCGACCTGAAGCTGAAGGCGCCGGGCGAAGGCACCTGCGCGAACTCGGCCCGGGTGCCGGCGCCGAACTCGACCACCGCCGAGGTCGTGGCGGCCAAGAACGCGGCGCTGGTGACGACCCGCGCCATGGGCGGCTTCGTGGCCAACAAGGTCCAGGCGATCCGCGGCGAAGGCGGCGGCAAACCGATCGGCTTCTGCCCGCAGAACCGGGGCGTCACCACCGTGCCGGTTGCGACGGTGTGCACTTCGCAGACGGATCTCGGCGGCGTCTTCATCGCGAAGACGGCGGACGCGGCGCAGGGGGTGGAAGTCTCGATCGTCTACGCCTCGCATGTGAACAACGTCCCGCCCGCCCTGCTCTCCGAGGCGCAGCGCGACATGCTGCGGGCAAACGGGTCCATTCTCGAGTACGGTCCCGCGACGGGCTTCGTCGTCAAGTTCACCAATGGACTCACCGTCTATCTCTCGGGCGACACCGGCATCCATTCCGAGATGAAGACGGTCGTGAACGAATTCCACAAGGCCAGCGTCGCCGTGCTCAACCTCGGCGTGAACCCGGGCATCTTCGTTTCCGGCGCGCACGCGGTGAACGAGCTGATCCGGCCGGCCTCGGTGATCATCACGCACATCAACGAACCCGGCACGGAAGGCGGGACGCTGCGGCCGATCTCGCGCACGGCGGCGCTGATCAAGCAGTTGAAGACGCCCGCCCACCTCGCCATCAGCGGCCGCACCATGGAATTCGACGGCAAGGGCAAGTGCGTCGCTGGTTGCTGAGCCCCCCTCCAGGAAACGACCGGGGCCGGGCAGCAAGCCTGGCCCCGGTCGTTTGTCGTCATCCGCCACGTTTTTCTGAACTTAAGCCGGCGCACGTTTACCAACCCGCACAAGACCACTTCCCAGATCTCACGACATGAGCGTTTTCGAATCTGCCACACCCGGCCGAAGCCACAGGGCCGTTCTTTTTCTTTCCTCGACCGTCATCATCGTGCTTCTCGCCGCGGCCTGGTATCTGTGGCCGCGCTTCGAGCGGGAGGCGCCGCAAATCCGGCTTTCACCGGATACGGACGTGATCGGGCTGGCGCCCCTGGAGATCCTCGTCAGCGATAAGGGCGCCGGGCTGAAATCGGTCACCGCCACGCTCTCCTCCGGCGGCGCCGACCTGGCGCTGGCCGCCGGGCAACTTGCGCAGCCGGCGAACGAGCGCAAGATCGCGGTCGACGCCTCGAAGCTCAAGGGCATCAAGGAAGGCGCCGCGACCTTGCGCGTGAACGCGCGGGACGGCTCCTGGTGGAACTGGTTCAAGGGCAACGAGACCGTCTTCGAGAAGAATCTCGTCATCGACGTCACGCCGCCGGCCGTCGAACTCATCGCGGACGATCGCTACGTGAATTTCGGCGGCGCCGGCGCGATCGTCTACAAGACGTCGGCCGACACCGCGACGAGCGGCATCAGAATCGGCGATTACTTCTTCCCGGGTTACCCGGGACAGATCAAGGATCGTCCGGATCACTTCATCGCGTTTTTCGCCCATCCCTGGAACGTGGCGGCCGACGCCAGGGCCGTGCTCGTCGCCACCGACAAGGCGGGCAACACCCGGGAAATGCGGCTCGCCTACGAGTTGAAGAACGTCAATTACCGGAAGAGCACGATCGCGATCTCCGACAGCTTCATCCAGAACAAGGTCGCCCCCCTGCTCGCCGACGTGAGCGCGCGCCAGGGGAGCGCGAAGGAGATCTTCCTCCGGGTCAACAAGGACCTGCGAAAAGCGAACGAGGACAGGATCACCGGGATCACGAGGAAGGGCACGCCGTCGATGCTGTGGAAAGGCGCGTTCAGCCAGCTCTCCAACTCCAAGGTCGAAGCCAACTTCGCGGATGCGCGGAGCTACCGCTACAACGACGAAATCATCGATAACGCGTATCACCTCGGCTACGACCTGTCCGTCACCAGGCAGTATCCCGTCGAGGCCGCCAACAGCGGCACGGTGGCGTTCACCGGCGACCTCGGCATTTACGGCAACACCGTGATCCTCGACCACGGCCTGGGGCTGTTCACGCTCTACAGCCACCTCAGCGCCATCGACGTCAAGGCGGGCGATACCCTCCAGCAGCGCCAGATCCTCGGCAAGACGGGCGAGACGGGACTCGCGGCCGGGGACCACCTTCACTACGGCGTTTACCTCAACGGCGTCGCGATCCTGCCGGTCGAGTGGTGGGATCCGAAGTGGATCAACGACAATATCCAGCCGAAGCTGGAAGGCCACAGCGGCGAGGCGATCGCCAAAGCCCAGGAATCGGCGCCCCGCAAAAAAGCGGTGCGCAAGAAACGCCGCTAGTAGCCATGCCGAAAGCGTCTCAGGTGAAGCGTCTCAGAAAAGGCGTCCCAGGTGAAGCGTCGCAGGTAAAGCGTCTTGCACGCCGTACCTGAGACGATCTATCTGAGACGCCGTATCTGCGACGCCTCATCCGCTTCACTTCTTCGGCGTCCAGCCAAACGCCTTCGCGCACGCCCCGCCCATCAGCATCGCGCGGTCGCTGGCGCTGAGGCGATCGGTCAGGCGGAACGGCTCGACGGCCTGCTCGTAGTTGACGACCGCGAAGGCGCGGGTCCAGTCGGTGCCCCACAGGCAGCGATCCATGCCCCAGGCATCGAACACGCGGGCGAGCGGATCCCAGATGTCCGGGAAGGGATACGGCTTCTGCGACAGCGTGCAGGCGCCGGTGACCTTGATCACCGCGTTCCTGCGCTTCGCGAGGTCCAGCACCTTCGGCAGGTCGGCCCACGGCTGCGGCGGCGCCGGCGGCGTGCGCGGCTGCATGAGCGCGAGGTGGTCGATGACCCAGCGCGCGTCGGGGTGGCGGTCGATCAGCGCCGTGCCGACGTCGAGGTTGCCCCAGAACAGGATGCTGATCGGGAAGTCGTGCTTCACGGCGGCCTTGACCAGCCGGTCGAGGCCGGGATCGTCCGCGGCGAGACCGGATTCCTTCGGCAGCATGATGCGCACGCCGACCGTGCCGGGCGTCTTCTTCCAGTCGGCGATGACGTCGGCCACCGCCGGGTTGGCCGGGTCCACCGGCTTGATGATGGCGAAGCGGTTCGGATGCTTCTTCTGCACCTCCACCGCGTAGCTGCCGTCGTAGCGGTACATGGCGAAAGCGGAGATGAAAATGGCGCCGTCCACGCCGACCTTGTCCATCGCCGCCACCATCTCGTCGCCGGTGACGTGGTCGGGCCAGTTCGGCACGCTGTGCCACGGCCGCTTCGGCGTGTTGGCCTCGTAGGCATGGACCTGGGCATCGATGATCGGCATTGCGGGAACTCCCCTTTGGTTTATCGGTTTGACGGTATTGCAGCAGGTCGCGCCCGCCGCGTCCACCCAGAGTCCAATTGCTGGCCTCGCACCGGCAACTTTTTACTGGACGCCGTCCCCGGGCCGCCTCACCTGAGACGCCGTATCTGAGACGCTTTATCTGCGACGCTTCATCTGCAACGCTCTATCTGCAACGCTTCATCTGCAACGCCTCATGCACGACGCGTCAGCCCGCCTTGGG
>CAZOQY010000093.1:0-10817 GCA_964581835.1 uncultured Streptomycetaceae bacterium
CCATCTCCCACGGGCGGCCCATTTTCTTCGCCTCGCCCTGGATGTCGCGGCGGGTCATGTCGAGGCCCACGCCGTAGCCGAACACGTGGTCGAGCGCCTTCTCGACCGGGATGTTGGCGCCGTCCTTGCCGATCGCCACCACCATCTCGATCTCGTGGTGCAGGTCCCTGGTGGCCTGGGGAAAAGGAATCGTGGCGCCGTTCGCGACGATGGCGTCGGCCGGCTTCATGAAAAAGAACGGCGGCTCGCGCTCGGGATCGTGCCCCATCTCGCGCGCGTGCTCCGCGTAGTTGCGGCCGACGCAATAGATGCGCCCGACCGGGAACGTCTGGTTGCTCTCGGCGATCGGCAGGGTCGGCGTGGGCCGGAAATTGACGGCGTGGTTCATTTGTCTTCCTTTCGTCTGGCTTTCGGATGCGCAATCCCGGGGAAGGGCCGCGCGATGATGCGATGGTGGAGAAGGCCTGCGATGCTACGTGGTCTTGCGCTCGACGCCGACCCAGAATCCCTGCGGCATGCGGTTGAACGTCGCCAGCTCGAAACGCTGCAAAAACTTGGGCAGCCACCAGCTCGCCGGCTGCTGGATCAGGTGGGCGTTGCGGCCGTCCGGCAATATCTTGACCGCGGGATAGCAGTGGACGGTAAACACCCCGACCCCCGCCACGACCCGCTGCAGATCGTCCAGGACGTTGTCGAGCAGGTGCGGCTCGATATGCTCCAGCACGTCGATGCAGGCGACGAACTCGCAGGGCTCGGGCCTGTTCGACCAATGGGGTATGGCCGGATCGTAGTGATGGATCGTCAGCGGACGCTGCACGTGCTGGCGTAATGCGATTCCCAGGCGGCCCTTGCCGGCGCCGTAGTCGAGCACTTCGCTCGAGTGGGTCGCCTCGATGATCCTGGCGACCATCGGCGCGTACTCCACCGACGCCACCCCGTAATTGGGGTTCTCGTGCAGGTGCTGCTGCATATGCCGGTATTCCTCGCTGATGAGCGAGTCCGGCTGCGCGACCGTTTGCGACATGGCGGTGATGAAGTCCGTTACGTGGACTGAAGGTAGCGGATTATAGCCGATGGAACCCCGCAACGCCCGCAACGGGCGGATTGCCCGGTGTAAACTCGCTGCTCCCGCGACACCCCTGCCCCCTGGAGAAAGCATGAAAATCAAGTCCATCAAGGCCAGCGTGCATCGCCTGGCGGTCAACGTCCCGCTGCTGAAGGAACCGATCAAGCGCAGGACCGTGTTTTGCGTGGTCGAGACCGACGACGGCCACGTCGGCTACGGCATTACCGGCGGCTTTCACCTGCCGTTCGCGGTGGTGACCGCGATAGAAAAAGAGTTCTTCCCGCTGTTGAAGGACATGGATCCGCGCGATACCGAGGCGATCCACGAGAAGGTGTGGTGGAAGCTGAACCAGCGCTCGGTGACGGGCGTGGTCTCGAGCGCGCTGTCCGCCATCGACATCGCGTGCTGGGACATCCACGGCAAGCTCGTCGGCCGTACCGTCGCGCAGCTGCTCGGCGGCGCACGCGACTGGGCGCCGACCTATTGCACGTTCGGCTTCACCGAGTACGAGGACCGCGATCAGCTCGTGGAGGCAGCCCGGCTCCAGATCAGGAACGGCCACCGCCGCCTCAAGATGGTCGTGGCCGTGCACAAGGGCGGCTGGCAGGAAGACGCGCGGCGCGTGCGCGCGGTGCGCGAGGCGGTGGGCCCGGATGTCGAGCTCATGATGGACGCGAACTACAAGTTCAACCCCGTGGACGCGCGCCAGCTGTGCCGCGCGATCGAGGACTGCAACCTCACCTGGTTCGAGGAGCCGGTCTACCAGAACGACACGCGCGCCATGGCGGATCTCAGGCGGCACACCAACATCCCGATTTCCGCCGGCCAGAACGAGGGGCACCGCTGGCGCCTGCGCGAACTGGTGCTGCACCAGGCGGTGGACATCCTGCAGCCGAACGTCTGCTACTGCGGCGGCTACACCGAGGCGCAGAAAGCCGGGCACCTCGCCCAGGCGTTCAACCTGCCGATCGCGAACGGCGGCGGCTGGCCGCTGCACAACATGCACGTCATGGCCGGCCTCGTGAATGGCTGGCGCGTCGAGTTCCACCTCGACATGCAGGCGGTCGGCGAGCTGCTGTTCGTGAACCCGCCGCGACCGGAAAACAACATCGTGAAGATTCCCGCGAAGCCCGGGCTGGGCCTGGAGCCCAACCACGACGTGCTCAAGAGCTCCCGCATCCAGGAATGACCGCGGCGATACAGCGGCCGCCTGCGGCCATCTCCACGGCTCTTAGCGCCCTCGCAGCAGAAAGTCCTGCAAGGCCAGCACCGGGGCAGCGTCGTGGTACAGACTGTCGCGGGATCGCTCGATCCGCTCGCGCACGCGCTGGCGGTATTCCGCGTCCGTCGCGAGCCTGACGGCCAGGGCGACGTAGTCGCTCTCGTTGCCCGCAACGAGTTCGTCAACGCCGAGCGTTCGCAGGATGCCGCTGGCCAGACGCCCCCGCATGAAGCGTCCCTCGATCGTCACGATCGGCAGCCCGCATTCGATCGCCTGCATGGCGGTGGTGAACCCGGAGAAACCGATGGTGTCGAGGTAGGCGTCGGCGCGCTTCATCAGTCCATGGAATGCAGGCGGAGACTGCCAGGGTATGAACTTGCAGTAATCCGAATACTCCAGGCCCGCCCGCGCGAAACTCGCGGCAAAGCGCTGGCGAAGCTTATCGGTCAACTCGCGTCGTTCGTACAGGAAGAAAACAAACTGGCACCGTTTCAGTTTCCGCGCGATTTCGATGAAGACCCGATCGTGCCGCGGCGTGTACTTGAACGGACTGCCCGGGCACGCAAAGACCGGCGCGCCCGGATCGATGCCCAGCCCGGCGAGGTCCGGTTCGACCGGGACGAACGACAGCGGCGTGAAACAACACCCCAGGCGCGGCAGCGCCAGCAGTTGCTCCGTGTAGTTCTCCTGCGCGCCGGGCGGCTCGAAGGCCTCCGCGGAAAGGTAATAATCCAGGGTCGGCAGACCGGAGGTATCGGGATTCCCCCACGCGGTGATCTGCAGGGGCGCCAGCCGCAGGCTCGCCAACTTCGTCGTCATGGCGTCCATGCCGATTTCCGGATAGATCAGCACGTCGGGCCGCGCCGCCAGGATCGCGTCGACCCATTGCCGCAACCCGCGCGCGCCTTGCGTGAACGAAGCCGAACGAGCCCTTGCCCAGTCCGTCTCGGCGTCCTGTCTCGAACCGGTGTAGAACAGATGCGGCTCGATCCGGTTGCGATCGAACTGCCGCAGCCAGCCTTTGACGAGGCAGATCCACACGGAATGGTTGTGGATATGCGCTGAAACGATAGCGACGCGCAAAGGCCCCGGCGGACGGTCGCCGGGAAGCGCCAGGTTTTGCGTGTCCCGCCACCGCGCCATGGCGCTGGCGCAGAGCGTTCCGTATTTCGCGAACAATCCGCGGTTGTCCTCTTCCTGGTACACCAGCCAGAACGGCTGGGATTGACCGATCAGGTCGAGGGTGTCCGCGCCGCTCGAGCGGGACCAGGCGATCAACTCGTCGAGTTCGCGCGAAAACTGCTGTCGCGGTCCCGCAGTCTCCTCGCCGGGCCCGAGAACGATCGGGAGCGTGACCATGGCATGCATCCAGCGCGCCTCGGCGTTCCCCGGATCGAGGGCCAGGATCCTGTCGTAGCATTTCAACGACTCTTCCCTTTTCCCCTGCTCTGCCAGCGCGACCCCCAGGCAGGAGAGCGCGCGGAGGTTATCGGCCTCGATACCCAGCACCCGCTGATAGCAAGCGACGGCCTCCTCGAGCCGGTTCTGCTCCAGCAGCATATTGCCCTTGTTGACGAGCGCATCGGCAAAATCGGGCGCGATCGCCAGGGCCCTGTCGTAGCTGGCCGCCGCATCGCCGAACCGGCCCAGCATCAGCTGTGAAGTGCCGCGGTTGTTCAGAACCCCGGTGTTGCCGGGATCGATCGCCAGCGCCTTGTCGTAGCTTGCGATGGCTTCTTCGTGCCGGCCGAGTTCCTGCAGCGCGTTGCCGCGATTGAAAAGCGAGGGGACGTGCGCGGGCTGCCGGGTAAGGACGCGGTCGTAGCTTGCAACGGCGTCGCCGTGGAGCCCCAGTTCCTGCAGCGCATACCCCCTGCTGAAGATCGCACCGACAAGGGCGGGATCGATCTCAAGCGCTCTTTCGTAGCAGGCTACCGCATCGGGAAACCGGCGCAGTTGCAGGAATACGTTTCCAAGATTCGACCGGGCATCGGCGGACCGCGGGTTCAGTTCTATCGCGCGCGAAATAAGCCCGGCCGCGGCGCCCGCATCTCCCTGCTGGGCACGCAATATGCCGAGGAAGTGAAGCGCATCGAAGTTTTCCGGTTGCTTCCCCAGGACGGCCTGGTACAGCTGTTCGGCCTCGCGAAACGACCCCCGCTCGTGATATCCGACGGCCTGCTGCATGGCCCGGGGAATATCGACCGGCCTTTCGTCGGAACTGGGCGGCTGTGTCATCGCGACGTGATTCCTGAAATAAGTGGCAATGGATGCCGAAGTCCGATCTATTATCTCTTTTCGCCAGCCAGCTTGACCATACGCAGCGTGATTGGGCCTCATGAATGATTCCGCGTCGCTGATAACGCTGTTCGCCTCGAGCTTTCTCGCCGCGACGCTGCTGCCGGGCGGCTCCGAAGCGGTGCTGTTCGGCGTGCTCCGGCTCCACCCGGAGCAGTTCTGGCCGGCGCTCGGCGTCGCCACGCTGGGCAACACGCTGGGCGGGATGTCTTCCTACCTGATCGGCCGCGTGATCCCCCCGAAAGAGAACCTGCGTGGCCTCCCGGCCGCGCGCAAATACGGCGCCCCGGTGCTGCTGCTGTCGTGGGTGCCGGTCATCGGCGATCCGCTGTGCGTGGCCGCGGGATGGCTGCGACTCGACCCGTGGCGCTGCGTGCTGTTCATCGGCTTCGGCAAGTTCGCGCGCTACCTCGCCATTGCCTCACTTGCAACCTGAGTTGCGAACTGAGTCACGACCCGGGCGCGGCGTGTTGCGATAATCGCCGCTGCGCTGAGATAATCGGGCGTCCCCAGCGAGGAGCGGAAATGTCAGCCGAAGCACCGGCCGCGGCCAGCGGCCAGGAACAACTCCAGTTTGCAGACGCGGCCGGATGCCGCGCCTGGCTTGCCAGGCTTCCCCTCGCCGACCCCGTGCAATGCCAACCGCGGCTCGCCGCGCAGCTGCAACTGCTGTCGAGCGCCGCGGTGGCGCCCGCGGCCAGGCTGCAGATACTCGAATTGCTGCGGGAACCGGTGGCGGCCGCCCAGTCCGCGATGGCGGAGCATTGCCGCGGCAAGCCGCTGCCGCTGGACAGCCGGGCCAGCGAGACCTGGCAGAGCGTGGTCGCGACGTGGCGGGCGATGGCGGCGGGCTACGACGGCCTGATCGATGCCATGGCAACCACCGCGCCGGATCTCGCCGCCAGCGCGGATCTCATCTGCCAGCGGGCGATGCGTTACACCGCGGCGGCCATGTTCGAGTACTGCCATATCTACCACGCCGTCAGCGGCGCGCTCTGGCAGCAGCTGCACCGGCTCTACGTGTTCTCCGAGAACGCCGGCCTCGCCGCCGCCACCGTCAGCGACGCAGTCGGCCGGCGGACGCCCGCGACCTCCTGCGCCGGCATCTACGTCCATGCCCTGCTGCTGCATCTCGCCCAGCCGGACGCGATGAGCAGCGAGCAACTGGACGCCATCGACCGCTGGCTCGACCGCTGGGAAGGCCTGGTGACGCTGTCGCCGGAACCGCTGGCGCAGAGCACGATCCCCGCGCTGGCAGTGGACGTGTCGTCCCAGAAAGGCGCGGGCCTGGCGAAGCACATGCCCTCGGCCGGCGTGCGTCACCTCAACCTGGAAGCGCTCTCCCGGACGCTGCGCCAGACCGTCACTGCGCTGAAACAGCAATCGCCGGCGCAACTCGGGCTGGGCGAAATCGCCCGCGAAGACTGCGAAAAGCTGCTGTTGCTGCTGCACGTGCAATGGTGCGCGGCCGGAACCGGGCGCGCCGACGAGCGCACGCCGGCTTCGATCAGGGTGATGATCTCGCCCAACATCGCCTCGATGCACTTTCACCTCACCGGCAAGCCGTTCAAGCAGCCGGGCGGCGATATCACCGCCGCCGAGCGGCAACGCCTCGACATGTTCGGGTCGGTCTCCGAGGCGGGCGGGCAGGCGCTGGCGTCCCAGCGCAGCGCTGCGCTGGAGACCTGGGTGATCGTCAACCAGAGCGTATCCGGATTTCTCGGCACGGCGCGCGAAAAGGAAGTCGTGAACCGCGTCCGCCATCACCAGCTGATCGCCCTGCAACCGCCGGCCAAGAAAGTGATGTACCTCGGCATCGTGCAACGGCTCAACGTGGACGAGAGCGGCATGATGTGGATCGGCCTGCGCATCATTCTCGGCAACCCGCAGGCCATCGCCGCACGCGCCACCGACAGCAGCGCGGGCAACCAGTACGACCGCGCGCTGATGATGCCGGAGGACGCGGCGCGCAAGATCCCCGCTTCCATCGTCATGCTGCCCGGCTGGCACCAGACCGGCCGCACGCTGGTCCTGCAGGCCGACAAGGAGAAGGAGCGGCGCATCAAGCTGCAGGCCCTGCTCGACCGGGGTGAGAATTTCGAGCGCGCCACCTACACCCCGGCCTGACGCTACAGCGGAGCCGCGGGAATTCATGGCCTGTGAACTCTGCGACAACGACGGCGGCACGCTCATCTGGCGTGACGCCCGCTGCCGCGCGGTGCACGTGGCCGAGCCCGGCTACCCGGGCTACTGCCGCGTGATCTGGAACGCGCACGTGGCGGAAATGACCGCTCTCGGCGCAGAAGACCGCGACCACTGCATGCGCGTCGTATTCGCGCTGGAAGCCGTTCTGCGGGAACGACTCCGCCCGGACAAGATCAACCTCGCGAGCCTGGGCAATTTCACGCCCCACCTGCACTGGCACGTCATCCCGCGTTTTCGCGACGATCCGCATTTCCCGAACCCGGTTTGGGGCCCGCTTATCCGCCAACCTGCGCCGGTCGAGCCGCCGGGCGCAGGCTTGATCGCACATATAGAGAGCGTACTATCCCGTCTGTGATGCAATCGGCAGTCGGATGGAGAAACGTGATTTTTTTCCGGGACTTCCCGGCGTTTTTTGAAGCATGGGGGCATTAGTTCACATACCCCGTTGTTGCAACTGGGATAGTCTGCAGGTGGAGCGGTGCGCTGTTCGCCGCCGGCCGCGACCATCCGTGAAGAAGGTGGCGCGACGGCGACAGAGACACGCCTGGCCTGGCCATCGTCTCCGGGGGAAATACCTCTTCAGGCCCGTGCGTGCGAACCCCACCTATGGACTACTTCGGAAATGACCACTCAACCGCTCCCTGCTTCCAACGCGACTTTACCTCTCCAGTTCACTGACAGCGCCGGCTGCAAGCGCTGGATCGAGCAACTGACGCTCACCAACGTTCAACTCACGCAACAGGTGCTCACCGGGCAGCTCGCGAGCCTCGGCGCGGCGCAACTGCCGCCGCTCGAACGCCTCAAGATACTGGAAACGATGCGCGAGCCGGCGCAGTTCGTGCAGGCCGAATCGGCCAAGCGTTATTCCGGCAAACCGTTGCCGCTCGATGCCGGCGAGACGGCGGTCTGGAACAACGTCATCGCGTTGTGGCAGGAGATGGGCCGCAACTACCAGCAGTGCCTGCGCGCCTACCGGGAGGGCGACATCGCCATCGCGCCGCACGCCGCGTTGATCACCATGCGCTGCCTGCGCCTCATCGGCTCGACTCTGCTCGACCACTACCGCATCTACAAGCAGCCGTCCGGGGCGTTGTGGCACGCGCTGCACGAACTTTATGCCTTCGGCGAGAGCCACGGCTTCGCGCGCATCCGCGTCCAGGACAGCTTCGCGAAACGCGACCCCGATTCGAGCTGCGCCGAGAGCTACGCCCAGGTGCTGCTCGCCCACCTCGTCAACCCGTTCGCGCTGTCGACGCGGCAAATGGTTTTCGTCGCGCGCTGGCTCGAGCGCTGGGCAAACCTCGTCGGCCTCGCCACGCAACCGCTGCCGACCGGCCCGATCCCTTCTCTTGCCGTCGATCTTACCGGCTCGGGCGGCGTGGTATTCGGCAGCGGGCTCGAGGCGCAACCGCACCTGCGCTACCTCGACCTCGAGCAATTGTCGAAAACGCTGCGCCAGACCATCAACCTGCTGAAGCAGGGACAGACGCCGGGCCAGCTGGGCCTGGGCGAAGACGCGCGCCAGCCTGGCTGCGAGAACCTGTTGATGCTGCTCTACGTGCAATGGTGCCGCGCCGGCACCGCGCGCGCCGAAGAGCGCTCGAACCACGACGAACCCGCCAACGTCTGCTTCGGGCTGACGGCAGCCCACCTGCACGTGAGCGGCGGGCGCGACTTCCGCCAGCCGGGCGAGCTGACCTCGCGCGAGAAGCAGGACATGGACACCTACGGCTACATCACCCGCACCGATCAGGAGAAGGACGAGTCGCTCGAGTTGTGGCAGATACTCAACCAGAGCGCCTCGGGTTTCATGTGCATCCTGCGCGAGTCGGACGGCAAGGGCCGCGTCTGCCACAACCAGCTGCTCGCGGTGCGCCGCGCCGGCGGACGCAGCTTTCACCTCGGCATGGTGCAGTGGCTGAGAATGGAGGAGAACGGCGAGATTTTCTGCGGCGTGCGCCTGTTCCCGGGAACGCCGCAGGCGATTTCGGTGCGCCCGTCCAACTTCACGCCGACCGGCAGCGGCCGTTACGAGCGCGCGCTGTTGCTGCCGGAAGTGCCCGCGCCCGCCACGCCGGCAACCCTGATCCTGCCCGCAGGGTGGTTCCAGAGCGGCCGCTTCGTGGAAATATTCTCCGACCGCAAGCAGGTCGCGAAGCTGCTCAACCTGCTGGAAAAAGGCAGCGACTTCGACCGCGGCACCATCGTAGTCGTGTGACGCGGCCTTCGATTGAAAAACGCCGGGCTGGCCCGGCGTTTTTTATGCGCTGCGCGCGACCGTCTCGCGTCCGGGCGGCGCCAGCAGCCGTTCCGCCGGAAAAATCGCGCTGAAGGTGCTGCCCCGCCCCGGTTCGCTCGCGATCTCGAGCCGCGCCTGGTGGCGGTTCAGAACGTGCTTGACGATGGCGAGCCCGAGCCCGGTGCCGCCGGTCTCGCGCGAGCGGCTGCGGTCCACGCGGTAGAAGCGCTCGGTCAGCCGCGGCAGGTGATGGCTGGCGATGCCGATACCGGTGTCGCGCACGCTGAATACCGCCTCGGGGCCGCGCCGCCGCCAGGCGATCGTCACTTCGCCGCCCTCCGGGGTATAGCGCACCGCGTTGCTCACCAGATTGCTGAACGCGCTGCGCAGTTCCTCTTCGCTCGCCGTCAGCCAGTCCTCGCCGGACAGGTCGAGCAGGATCCGGTGCCGCCCCGAGGACAGCGCGAGCGCATCGCCATGCAGCGCGCGCGCCAGCTCCGGCACGCTCACGGCATCCTCCCGCGGCGGGTTGTGCGAACTCTCCAGCGTGGAGAGCGTCAACAGATCCTCGACCAGCCGCCGCATGCGCTGCGACTGGTCCAGCATCAGCGGCAGCGAGCGCCGCAGCAGCTCGCCGTCCGCCGCTTTCAGGTCCATGATGGTCTCGAGGAATCCGCCCAGCACCGTCAACGGGGTGCGCAGCTCGTGCGATACGTTGGCGATGAAGTCGCGCCGCACCGTTTCCACCCGGTCGAGGTCGGTGATGTCGCGGCTGATCATGAGTTTCTGCCGGTCGCCGTACGGCACCAGCTGCACCGACAGGATCAGGTCCGTGCCGCGCGACAGCCGCAGCACCAGGGGCTCGCTGAAATTCTGCGCCTGCAGGTACTCGATGAACTGCGGCTGCCGCACGAACTTGGTGATGCCCTGCCCCGCGTCGCGCTGCCGGTCGAGGCCGCAATGGCTCTCGGCCATCGGGTTGCACCACTCGATGCGGTCCTGCGCGTCGAGTATCACCATGCCGTCGGGCATCGCGGCGGCGGCCTGGCGGAAATCCTCGAGGGTGGCGGTCAACTGCGATTCGCTCTGGCGCTGGCGCCGCAGCATGCGGTAGAGGTCGGCGAACACCCGGTCCCACACCCCCCAGCCCTGCGGCACCCGCTCCGGCGCGGGGTCGCGCAGCCAGCGCCGCAACTGCGCGATGTGCCGGTAGTGCACGATGGTGATGGCGAGCAGGCCCGCCGCGAAAACCGCCACCGCGGCGGTCGCGCCGGCAAACGGCCACGTCACGAGGCCGGCCAGCGCCAGCGCGAGCAGGATGAGGAGGAATCTTCCCCAGAGTTTCACGGGCGGCTCCCCGCAGAGAAGGATGCCATTATCGCACGCGCCCGGAAGCCGTCGCGCGACCCCGCTTTCAGGCGGTCGCCGAAAACCGGTAGCCGGCGCTGCGCACCGTCTGGATCAGCCGGTCGTGGCTGGTCGGCTCGAGCGCCTTGCGCAGCCGCCGGATATGCACGTCCACCGTGCGCTCCTCCACGAACACGTGGTCGCCCCACACCTGGTCGAGCAGCTGGGTGCGCGAGTAGACGCGCTCGGCGTGCGTCATCAGGAAATGCAGCAGGCGGAACTCGGTGGGGCCCAGCGCGAGCACCGTGCCGTTGCCGCTCACGCGATGGCTGACGGGATCGATTTTCAGGCCCGAGATCTCCACCGCGTCGTCGGTCACCTGCGGGGCGCGCCGCCGCAGCACGGCTTTCACGCGCGCGTTCAACTCCCGCGGCGAGAAC
>CAZOQY010000094.1:0-10753 GCA_964581835.1 uncultured Streptomycetaceae bacterium
CACTCGATCCTGCGCATCATCGCGACGCTGTGGCTGCTGGCGGCCGTGGTGCTGCTGTTGCTCACGCTGCTGCGGCCCGAAATCCAGGCGAACGAGCGCGCGGCGCTGTCCACCCTGGTGCCGCTGTATTTTCTCAGCCTGCCGCTGGGCCATCTCGGCCTGCTGGCGCTGGGCCGGCTCAAGCTGGAGCTGTACGTGGCATCCCAGTACGTGCCGGGCATTTTCGGCGAAGGACTCGCGCTCTGGTTCCTGCTGGCGCTGCTGGGTTACGCGCAGTGGTTCGTGCTGCTGCCGTGGATGGTGGAGAAATGCCGGCGCGCGGTCGATTTTCTTTCCAAGCGTTACCTTGCGCGGTAAGATTGGCCGCGACGATAAACGGCCGCCCACCGAGCCGCAACGAGGAGACCACAGTGCAACCGACCCTTTTCACGACCCATGCACCGCTGTTCCGCGCAGCCGCCTGGCTGGCCGCGGCCTGCCTGCCGCTGGCGGCATCCATCCCGGCGCAGTCGGCGGAGAAGTATCCGACGCGGCCGATCCGCTTCATCATCCCGTTCCCGCCCGGCGGCGGCAACGACATCCTCGGGCGCGCTTTCGCCGAGAAGATGGGCGAGCGAATGGGCCAGCAGTGGGTCGTGGACAATCGCGGCGGCGCCTCCACCATCATCGCCGCTGAAATCACGGCGCGGGCGCCGGCCGACGGCTACACCCTGCTGCTCGGCACCAACACCACGCTGTCGGTGATCCCGAGCCTGCGCGAGAAACTTCCTTACGACCCGATCAGGGACTTCGAGCCGATCTCGCTGATGTCGCAGTCGCCGTACCTGCTGGTCGTGCACCCGTCGTTCCCGGCGAAGACGGTGAAGGACCTGGTCGCGCTGGCGAAGGCGAAGCCGGGGCAGTTCAACTACGCTTCGCCGGGCTTCGGCACCAGCAATCACCTTTCCTTCGAGCTGTTCAAGTCGATGGCCGGCATCAACCTGACGCACGTGCCGTACAAGGGCACCGGCCCGATGATCACCGAGCTGCTGGGCGGGCAGGTGCCGGTGATGTTCGCCTCGACCGCGTCGGTGCGGCCGCTCGTTCTGTCCGGCAAGATGCGCGCGCTCGGCATCTCGACCATCAAGCGTTCGCCCGCGATGCCGGAAGTCGTGCCCATCGCGGAGCTGGGGGTGCCGGGCTTCAACACGGCCTCCTGGGTGGGCCTGTCCGGGCCGAGCGGGATGTCGCCCGCGCTGGTGAAGCGCCTCAACGCGGACATCGCCGCCGTGATCCAGGGCGGCGAGTTGCGCGACAAGCTGGCCTCGCAGGGGTTCGTGCCCGAGGCGAGCACGCCGCAGCAGTTCGCCGCCCATATCAAGGACGAGCTGGGCCGCTTCCGCCAGCTCGTGAAGGCGGCGAACATCAGGGAATAGCAAGGCGGAAGGCGAAAGGAGGAAGGAAGGCCTGATGAATCCCCGTGTTTCAAATTTGTTCATGCTTGCGCTCGGCATCCTGGCGATGTCCGGCGGCGGCGCCGTCGCGGCCGACGGTTATCCGGCCCGGCCAATCCGCATGATCGTCCCGTTCCCGCCCGGCGGCAGCAACGACATCGTCGGCCGCGTCATCGGCCAGCAGCTGGGCGACCGGCTCGGAAAACCGGTGGTGATCGACAATCGCGGCGGCGCCGGCGGCCTGATCGGCACCGAGACCGCCATCAACGCCCAGCCCGACGGCTACACGCTGCTCGTCATTTCCGTCGCCTATGCCTACAACCCGGCGATCTACAAGCTGCCGTACGACCCGGTGAAGGCCATCGCGCCGGTGGCGCAGCTCGGGACCGGGCCGAACGTGCTGGCGGTGCATCCCGGCGTCGCCGCCAAATCCACGCAGGAATTGATCGCGCTGGCGAAGGCGAAGCCGGGACAGCTCAACTACGCTTCCGCCGGCATCGGCAGCTTCCAGCACATGAGCAGCGAGATGTTCCGCATCATGTCGGGGCTGAACATCGTGCACATCCCCTACAAGGGCGGCGGCCCGGCGATGCTGGCCGTGATCGGCGGCCAGGCGCAGATCTCCATCGGCTCGCTGCTGCAGACCCTGCCGCACATCCGCTCCGGCAAGATGCGGGCGCTCGGCACCGGCGGCCTGAAGCGCAGCCCGGCGCTGCCCGACGTGCCCACCGTCGCCGAGGGCGGCGTGCCCGGCTACGAGGCGAACAACTGGTGGGGCATCGTCGCGCCGGCGGCGACCCCGGTCCCCGTCGTCAAGCGCATCAACGACGAGGTGGCGAAGATACTCGCCGCCCCGGAAACCCGGAAGTGGTTCCTGGGCGAGGGCGGGGAGGCGGTCAGCCGCACGCCCGACGAATTCAGGAAATGGATCCTCTCCGAGATGGGCAAGTGGGGCAAGGTCGTGAAGCAGGCCGGCATCAAGGCGGAATAGCGGCAATCGCATCCACGCGGCCCGGGGCCACGTATAGCCAGTCGTTGCGCATTGATGAAGAGGGGTGTCGGATGACTCGCAGAGGATTGTTGCAGGGCATGCTGGCGGCGGGACTGTGGGGCGCGCTTGCCGGGCGCGACGCGGCCGCCCAGGGCAAGGTGAAGGACATGAAGGACATCGCGGAACTGCAGAAGAACTGGAAATCCTGGCTGGCGGCGGACTACAAGGCGCCGTCGCCGGACGAGCCGCTCAAGCTGGCGAACGCCGAATGGAAAAAGCGCCTGTCGCCGCCGGCGTACAACGTGCTGCGCGAGGAGGGCACCGAGCGCGCCGGCACCAGCCCGCTCAACGCCGAGAAGCGCGAAGGCGTGTTCGTCTGCGCCGGCTGCGACCTGCCGGTCTACACCTCCGCCATGAAATACGAGAGCGGCACCGGCTGGCCCAGCTTCTTCACGACGATCCCGGGCGTGTTCAACACCAAGAAGGATTACGGGCTGTTCCTGCCGCGCACCGAGTACCACTGCAAGCGCTGCGGCGGGCACCACGGCCACGTCTTCGACGACGGCCCGCCGCCGACCGGGCAGCGCTGGTGCAACAACGGCGTAGCCTTGCGCTTTGTCCCCAAAGCGGGGAAGGCGTGACGGGTGACGAGTGACGTGTGACGTGTGATGGGGCGGCGCGATGCGCCGCCCTTTTCTTTTTATTCCACTATTTGGTCTTCTCCGGGCTCCCGTCACTCATCACTCGTCACTCGTCACGCTGTTTAGTATAGTAATGATCATGCCCGGCCCGATTTACCGGCTAGCCACACCCGCGGACGCCCACGAGATCGCGGTGATGTCGCGCTACCTGATCGAAGTCGGCCTGCGCGGCTGGACCTGGCCGCCGGAACGGGTGATGAAGGCGATCCGCTCGCGCACCACCAACGTGCTGGTCGCGGACGCCCGCCGCAACGTCGTCGGTTTTGCCATCATGGATTTCGGCGAGACGACGGCGCACCTCTCGCTCCTCGCGGTGAAGCCCACGCACCAGCGCCGCGGCATCGGCGTGCGCCTGATGGCCTGGCAGGAGGAAGCGGCGCTGACCGCCGGCATCGCGACCGTGAGTCTCGAGTTGCGCGCCAACAACTCCGCCGCGCGCGCGTTCTACCGCATGTTGGGTTACCGCGAACTCGCCACGATCCAGGGCTATTACCGCGGCGTGGAGCCCGCCGTGAAGATGGCCCGCGACATCCGCCGCGTCGTGCCCGCCGCCACGCGCGGCAACGCGTGACGGGCCGCCAGCGCGTCAGTCGACCCTGACGTTCGCCGCTTTCACCACTTTCGCCCACTTCGCCGATTCGTTCCTGAGGTAGTCCCCGAACTCGCGCGGGCCGAGCAGGAAGATCTCCGCGCCCTGGTTGTGCATGTAGGCTTTCATCTCGGGCGTGGCCATGATGCGCGCGGTCGCGGCCTGCAGCGTGGAGACGACGGCAGGCGGCGTCCTCGCCGGCACCATGAAGCCGTTCCAGGAGTTGACGTCGAAGCCGGCCAGGCCCTGTTCCGCCGCCGTGCTCGTATCCGGCATGGCGGGAGAACGCTTCAGCGTGGTCACCGCCAGCGCGCGCAGCTTGCCTGCCCGGACCTGCTGCACCGCCGACGGCAACCCGGTGCAGTAGATCTGCGTCTGGCCGCCGATGGTGTCGATCATGGCCAGCGCGCCGCCCTTGTACGGCACGTGCACGAGGTCGACGCCCGCCACGGTTTTCAGCAGCTCACCGCAGAGGTGGGGCGTGCTCGCGTTGCCGGCGGAGGCAAAGTGCAGCTGCCCCGGCTTCGATTTCGCGAGCGCGATGAGTTCCTTGAGGTTCGCGGCGGGCACCGAGGGATTGACCAGAATCACGTAGGGAATCAGCGCGAACATCGCGACCGGCGCGAGGTCCTTCAGGGGGTCGTAGGGCAGCTTGCGGAAGACGTGCTGGCTCACCGCGATCGGGCCGTTGGTGCCGAGCAGCAGGGTGTAGCCGTCGGGCGGCGATTTCGCGGCAAGATCGGAGCCGAGGTTACCGCCGGCGCCCGGCCGGTTGTCCACCACCACGTTCTGGCCCAGCACTTCCGCGAGCTTCGGCGCCAGCGCGCGCCCGAGGATGTCGTTGGTGCTGGCGCCCGCGGGGTAGGGCACGATCATGCGGATGGGCCGGCCCGGATAATTTTCCGCCGCCCGCGCGGAAGGATGCAGAAGCAGCGCCGTCATCACGGCGGCCGAAAATTTCAAAGGGAAAGACGGATCGGGAATGCGCATGTTCAGTCGGCTTTCATGTTGGCGGCCTTGACCACCCTGGCCCACTTGTCGATCTCGGCGCGGATGAACGCGCCCCATTCTTCCGCGGGATTGCCGACGGCCTCGGCGCCCTGGCTGGCGAGGCGTTCCGCCACGTCCGGGGAGCGCAATGCCTTGACCGCGGCGGCGTTCAGCTTCGCCAGCGCATCTTTCGGCGTCGCCGCCGGCGCCACCAGCCCGTACCAGCCGCTCGCGCTGTACCCGGGCAGCGTCTCGCCGATGGTCGGCAGCGACGGCAGCAGCGGCGAGCGCTTCGCGCCGGTGACGGCGAGCGCCTTCACCTTGCCGGCCTTGATCTGGGGCAGGATGATGAGCGAATTCTCGTAGCTCATGTCCGTCTCGCCGGAGACGAGCGCGGTCAGCGCCGGCGCGCCGCCCTTGTACGGCACGTGCACGATGTCGACCTTGCCCATCAGTTTCAGCAGCTCGCCCGCGAGGTGCGTCACCGTGCCGTTGCCCGAGGAGGCGTAGTTGAGCCCGCCGGGCCGGGCGCGCGCCATGGCCAGCAGCTCCTTCACCGATTGTGCCGGCACCGACGGGTGGACGACCAGGAAGTTGGTGACGTTGACCGCCTGCGTGATCGGCGCGAAGTCGCGCAGCGTGTCGTAGCCGCGGTTCGGCAGCAGGCTCATGGAGACGGCGAGGCCGCCGATCGTGCCCATGAGGACCGTGTAGCCGTCGGCGGGCGATTTCGCGACCACCTCGGTGCCGAGCGCGCCGCCGGCGCCGCCGCGGTTCTCGATCACCACGGTCTGCCCCAGGGCTTCGCTCATCCTCGGCGCCATGCCGCGCGCCACGATGTCGGTCGGACCGCCGGGCGGAAACGGCACCATCACCCGCACGGGCTTGGCGGGGTAGGTCTGCGCCTTCGTTTCAGAAACGTAAAGCATGGACACAAAGGACACGAAGGACACTAAGGAAAGCAGAACGGAAACCAGGAAAGGCCTTTTCATTATGTATTCCTTCGTGTCCTTCGTGTGCTTCGTGTCAAGGCTGTTTTCACTGGAGGCCTTTGACACCCGCAAACTTGATGACCTTCGCCCACTTCGCGATTTCGTCGCGCAGGAAGGCGGCGTATTCCGGGGTCGTGCTGCCGACGGCGTCGGACCCCTCGGCCTTGAGCCGCTCGACCAGCTCCGGCGAGCGCACGATCTTCACCACGTCGGCATTGAGGCGTGCAACGATATCCTTCGGCGTTCGCGCCGGCGCCGTCAGCCCGTTCCACGCCACCGCCTGGAAGCCTTTCAGGCCCAGTTCGTCGAGCGTGGGCATGTCGGGCATCGAGGCGGCGCGCTGCAGGCTGGTCACGGCAAGCGCGCGCAGCTTGCCGGACTTGACGAGCGGCAGCGCGGAAGTAAGCCCGTTGAACACGACGTCGACGTGGCCGCCGACGAGATCGATCAGCGCCGGGGCGTTGCCCTTGTAGGGGATGTGGGTCATCTTCACGCCGGTCATGGCGTTGAAGAGCTCGCCGGCGAGGTGGTTGGAGCCGCCGCTGCCGGAGGAGCCGAAATTGAGCGCGCCCGGCCTGCGTTTCGCCAGCGCGATCAGGTCCTTGATGGATTTTGCCGGTACGCCGGGGTGGACGACCACCACCAGCGCGGTGGTGTTGATGAGCGTGACCGGCTCGAAATCCTTCGCCGGGTCGTAGGGCAGCTTCGTGGTGGTCATGCTCGGCACGATGGTGAAGGGGGCGGGGGTCACCAGCAGGGTATGGCCATCGGGCGGCGCCTTGGCGACGATGTCGGTCCCGATCACCGTGCTGCCGCCGGGACGGTTGTCCACCAGCACCGGCTGGCCCCATGCCTCGTTCAGCTTCTGTCCGATCGTGCGGGCGATGATGTCGGTGCTGCCGCCGGCGGCGAACGGCACCACCAGGCGCACCGCCTTGGCCGGGTAGGCTTGCGCGTTCGCGTCCCGGACGTAAAGCAATGACACAAAGGACACAAAGGACACAAAGGACACAAAGAAAAACGATACGGAAACCAGGCAAGGTTTTTTCATTATGTATTCCTTCGTGTCCTTGGTGTCTCAGCTTTTCAGAGAGTCGAGGCGTTTGAGCGCCGAGCGCGCCTCGTCTTCCAGCCGCGCCACGATCACCGCGAGCGGTTCGACCCGGTCGGCGAACGCAACCGACTGGCCGAGCGAGAGCACCGCGCCCTCGAATTCGCCGGTCTCGTAGGCCTTGCGCCCCAGCTTGCCGGTGATGTGCGGCATCAGGACGTCGATGTCGCCGCCGTGCTCCCGTTCGAGCTGCTTCACGATCTTCGCCTTCTCGTTGGCGAGCGCGCGCTGGGTTTTTTTCAGCGATTGCAGGATCAGCGCGGTATGGGTTTCGTCGGCGGCCACCAGCCGCTCCTTGTAGGCGCGGTGCGCCCAGATTTCCTCGGCGACGAGGAAGCGCGTGCCGATGGCGACGCCGTCGGCGCCCATCGCCAGCGCCGCCACCAGTTGCGCGCCGGTGCCGATGCCGCCGGCGATGAGGAGCGGGATGCCGATATCACGCGCTGCGAGCGCCGCCTGCATCATCGTGCCGATCGGGTCGGTGCCCGGGTGGCCGCCGGCCTCGGCGCCGATCACGGTCACCGCGTCCACGCCCACCGACTGCGCCTTGCGCGCGAAGCGCACCGAGGGCACCTTGTGCAGCACCTTGATGCCGGCGTCGTGCAGGCGCGGGATGTGCGCCTCGGGGTTGTGGCCGTAGGTCTCCACGAAGCGCACGCCTTCGCCGATCACGACGTCGAGCACGCGCCGGACGCGTTCCTCGTCCTTTTCTCCCGCACGCACGCCGACGTTCACGCCGAACGGCCTGCCTTGCGTGATCTCGCGGCAGCGGCGGATCTCGGCGCGCAGGGCCTCCGGATCGGGCAGGCTCGCCGCGGTCATGAAGCCCATCAACCCGGCGTTGACCGCCGCGCCGACGTAATCGGCGTTGGCGAGCCACATCAGGCCGCTGGCGACCACGGGCAGGCGGATTCCGAATAACTCCGTTATTCGCGTGCGGAAAAGTGATTCGTGATTCGTGATTCGTGATTCGGGCTTGTTCATGATCATTTCAATACGAAAAGGGCGTCGGCGGCGACGACGCCCTTTTCGTTGACGAAGATCGGATTGATATCAATTTCGGCCACCCGGTCGGCGTGGTCGGCGATGAGTAGCGAGACGCGCGCGAGGGTGTCGGCCAGCGCCGCGATGTCGAGCGGGGGGCGGCCGCGGTAGCCTTTCAGCAGCGCCGCGCCCCTGATCTCGTCGATCATCTCGCGCGCGCCTTCCGCATCGAACGGCGCGAAGCGGTGCGTCACGTCCTTCATCAGCTCGGTGAAGATGCCGCCCAGGCCGAAGGCGACGGTGGGGCCGAAGTAGGGATCGTTCACCGCGCCGACGATGAATTCCTGTCCCGAGGCCATTTCCTGCACCAGCACGCCGTCGATGCGGGCATCGGGCCTGTGCTTGCGCGCGGCCGCCACCACCTCGCGGGCCGCCTGCTTGAGGCCCGCCAGGTCCTGGACGTTCAGCCGCACCGCGCCGGCCTCGGTCTTGTGCGGCACGTCCGGCGACTCGATCTTGACCGCCACGGGGAAGGCGAGCGGCGCTGACTGCAGCGCTTCGACCGCTGCGGGGGAAAGCAGGACTTCGCCCGTCGTCGGTATGCCGTAGCGCCGCAGCAGCTGCTTGGACCGGTGCTCGCCGAGCGTGCCGGCGCCCGCCGGCAGGTCGAGCGCCTGCCGTTCCAGCGCGCGCACGAGCGGGCGCCTGCCGTTCTTCCGGTAAGCGCGCTGCTTGCGCGCGAAATCGGTCAGCGCGGCGAGCGACTGCACCGCGCGTCCCGCGCCCAGGATGCAGGGCACGCCGTTTTCCTCCAGCCATGTGAGCACATCACCGTTGTCGTCGGGCGCCGTCGGCCAGTTGAGGATCACCGGCTTGTCGGTGCCGGCGAGCGTCTTCATCAGGTTTTCCGACCAGGGGCGCGCCGATTTGCCGCGCGGCACGCGGGCGACGACCTGGTCGATGTTGGGGTCGGCCAGCACCAGCCGCACCGCTTCGCCGTAGGACGCGAAGTTGTCGTTGTAGCCGTGCGCGGTGGCATCCACCGGGTTGGCGAACGAGGCGAACGAGACCAGCGTTTTCGAGAGCTTTTCCCGCGTCGCGTCGGTGAGCGTCGGCAGCGTGAGGCCGTTCTCGATGCAGCGGTCCGCGAGCAGCACGCCGGCGCCGCCCGAAAGCGTCAGCACGCCCACGCGGTTGCCCGCCGGCAGCTTGTGCATGCGGAAGGCCTTGGCGTAGTCGATGAGGTCCTCGACGTCGCGGATCTCGACCAGGCCGCCGCGCCGGAAAGCCGCGCGGTAGAGCTCGTAGCCGGCAGTCATGCGCGCGGAATGGGAGGTCGCCGCCTGGCTGCCGATGTCGGTATTGCCGACTTTCCACGCCAGCACCGGCTTGCCGAGTTCGAGCGCGCGCTCGCCGATATCGAGGAGCCGCCGTCCGTCGGTGACGCCCTCCATGAAGGCGACGATGGTCTCCACCTCGGGGCGCTCGATCAGGTCGGCGACCCAGTCGAGCAAAGTCAGGTCGGCCTCGTTGCCAGTGGAGATCGCGTAGTTGCAGCCGACGCCGTAGTAGGCGGCGGCGGACATGACGCCGAAGCCGAAACCGCCGCTTTGCGTGACCATCGCCATCGGCCCCGGCTTCAGCGTCGTCAGTTGCGAGGTGCCGCCGAAACCGATCCGCGCGTTGTCCCTGAGGTTGATGATGCCGAGGCAGTTGGGGCCGACCACGCGCACGTTGGCGCGGCGGGCGGCGGCCAGCAGCTTTTCCTGCAGCGCCCGGCCTTCCTCGCCGACCTCGCTGAAGCCGCTGGAGAGCACCAGCGCGAACGGGATGCCGGCGCGCCCGCATTGCTCGATGGCGCCGGGCACGTGCTGCGCGGCGAGCGCGATCAGCGCCACGTCGCAGGGTTGCGGCACGGCGGCGACGTCGGGATAGCAGGCGATGCCCTTGACGTCCGCGTACTTGGGATTGACCGGGTAGATTTTCCCGGCGTAGCCGAAATCGGTCAGCAGGCGCAGCGCCTGCCCGCCGATGCGGCCGGCGTCGTTCGACACCCCGACCACCGCCACGCCGCGGGGGTTGAGGAAGCGCGTGAGGTCGGTGCGGGATTTCGTCGCAGATAAATCAGAGTTCATGGTTTAAAACCTTGCTTGCAAAAACCGATTAGCCGCCGATAAACGCAGATAAAACCGAACCGATTGTTCATATCGGCGTTAATCGGCGTGCATCGGCGGTTCCATTACTTGAGTCTTTTGAGATAGTTCAAAACCGCACGCGCCACGGCCTCGGGTTGCTCCGGCAGCAGCCCGTGCGCCGCCCCCGGGATGAGCACGGTGGTGACGCGTTGCGCGCCGAGCTCGTCGACGTAGTGGCTGCGGGACTCGGGCGGGGAGAGCGGGTCGTTCTCCGGGATCACGTCGAGCACCGGCGCGGTGCCGGCGTGCCAGTACTCCGGCTTCGGCGTCGCGTCGGTCGCCTCGCGCTCCATGTGCATCACGTCCTCGCGCCAGCCTTGCAGCCAGACGCGCGCGTCGTTGCCCGGCGCGAAGAAGATGTGCTGCAGGTGCTTCAGCCGAACCTCGTCCGGCAGGTCCATCTGGTGGCTCTTGTTGATCGAATCGCGCAGCTCCGGGCGCAGCGGCCAGGTGTGCGTCGCGGCGAGCAGGATCACCGCTTTCACGAGCTTCGGGTAGTCGGCGGCGGTGACGCGCGCGACGAAGTTGCCGAAGGCGTGTCCGGCCATGACGGCGGGGCCGCCGCCGTGACGCTCGATGACCGCGGCCATGTCTTTCGCGAAATCGTGCAGCGTCAGGCCGTGCATCGGGCCCTTGCTCGCGCCGATGCCGCGCGGCTGCGGACGCAGCGCGCAATAGCCGGCGTCGGCCACGCGCCAGGAAAGATCGTCGAAGTCCTCGGCCGGGCGGCCGAGCGAGGGAACCATGACGACGAGCGGGCCCTTGCC
>CAZOQY010000095.1:0-1028 GCA_964581835.1 uncultured Streptomycetaceae bacterium
CACGGTGAGTGCCAGCAGCGCGGTGGCCGAGGGCGGCAGGATCGTGCTCAAGGCGGCAAAGACGACGCTGGTGGAAGACGGCTCGACGGTCAGCGCGCGCGGCACCCAGGGCGGGGAAATCCAGGTGCTGGGCAATCTCGTCGGCCTGACGGGCAATGCCACGGTGGATGCGAGCGGCGATGCTGGCGGCGGCACGGTGCTCATCGGCGGCGATTTCCAGGGCAGGAACCCGGAGGTGCAGAACGCCTTCCGCACTTACGTCGGGCCGTATGCGACGATCAAGGCGGATGCCGTCGAGAGCGGCGACGGCGGCAAGGTGATCGTGTGGGCCGACGACATTACGCGCTACTACGGAAGTATTTCCGCGCGCGGCGGCGCGCAGTCGGGTAACGGCGGCTTCGTCGAGGTTTCGGGCAAGGGCGAACTCGTTTATCGCGGCAGCGTATCGATATCGGCGCCCAACGGGCGCGGCGGCACGTTGCTGCTCGACCCGACCGACATCACGCTGGTCGCGGCCGGCGGCACGCTCGACGGTGAGCTGGGCGGATCGGGGGATCCCAGCATCCTGTTCAACCAGGGCGGCGGAAACACGACGCTTTCCGTTGGCGAGCTGACCGCCGGTTTCACGAGCGGTGACACGATCATTCTCGAGGCTACCAACGACATCAATTTCGGCGTGCCGGTTGCGCTCCAGGCCGGCGTCAACCTGACGGTCACGCCCGATCAGGACGGGGTTGGCGGAGGCGCGTTCAATCTTTCCGCGAACCTGTCCGCCGAAGCCCTGACCGTCAACGGCAGGCTCAACCACACGGCCGGCGCGCTGAGCGTTGCGTCGGGCAGCATCAGCGGTCTTTACGACTACAGCTCTTCCGGCAATCTCACGATCGGCAGCGCGGGCACGCTGGTGCTGAACGGCGGCATGAACTGGAGCGGCACAGGTACGATCACGGGCCTTGGCACTCTCGCCAACGTAGGGACGGCGACGTTGACGGGCGGCAACAAGACGCTGAGCGTGGGGGCATACAACA
>CAZOQY010000095.1:1128-2168 GCA_964581835.1 uncultured Streptomycetaceae bacterium
GGTCTACTTCACCGGCGGCACCATCAATTTCGATGATGGCCCCGCGCCCAACCCGAGCGAGATCAACGGCACGGTGAACCTGGATGGGGCGACGTTCAATATACCGGCTTCGGAGACACTGGTGGTCAACAACCAGCTCAACTGGACCGGTGGCACGATCACCGGTCTGGGCACGCTGGCCAATGTGGGGACGGCGACGTTGACGGGCGGCAACAAGACGCTGAGCGTGGGGGCATACAACAACTTCGGCACGACGCAAGTTAATCTGAATGCCGGCAGCAGCCTGTCGATGAGCGTGGGAAGCGGGTTCTTCAACGGGGCGGGCGGGATCACGGAGTTCCTGGCGGACGACAACGCGATCACCGGATCGGGATTCTTCGGCAACAGCGGCACCGTGCGCATCGCGGCGGCCAACACCGGCACCAATACGGTATCGACCGCGCAGATCAACAATGCCGACGGCACCTGGGCGGCCTCGACCGGGCGGCTCAATATCGCGCCGACCGGGGTTTCCAGCACCTTCTTCGACCGGACCACGATCACCGGCGGCGGGGTCTACTTCACCGGCGGCACCATCAATTTCGATGATGGCCCCGCGCCCAACCCGGGCGAGATCAATGGCACCGTCAACCTGGATGGCGCCAACTTTGTCGTCGTGAACGGCGACACCCTGACCGTCAACGGACCCGTCAACCTGTACAGTTCGGCCAGCATCTCGACGGGCACGGGCATTATCGTATTTGACAACACGATCGACGGCGCCAACGATCTCACGGTAACCAGCACTGGTGCCGGCACGGCGACATTCAATGGCGCCATCGGCTCCACCACGCCGCTCGCGAACCTGACCATCACCACGGCTCAGGGCGTCACGCTGCCGCAGACCGAGCTGACCGGCAACCTGAACATCACCGCGGCGGACATGGTTTCGCAGCTCGGGGCGATCACGATAGGCGGCACAACGACGATAGACGCCGGTGCCGCGCGCATCGACCTGCCGTTTCTGGAGAACGACTTCCAGGGGCAGGTGAACCTGACGA
>CAZOQY010000095.1:2268-10599 GCA_964581835.1 uncultured Streptomycetaceae bacterium
CCAGCTGAACCCGCTGACGGTGGTGGGCACGGCGAGCTTCAATGCGGGGGCGAACCGCATCGACCTGCCGTTTCTGGAGAACGACTTCCAGGGGCAGGTGAACCTGACGAGCAGCGGGTCGTTCACGCACGCGCTGACCGACCGTAACGACCTGGTGCTGGGGACGATGAGCCTCCACGCGACGGGAAGCGCGCTGCAGTTGCAGACGGGCACGGGTGGATTGACGCTGCCGGGGGCGGCGACGGGGCACCTGACGCAGACCTCGCCGATCACGACGCGGGAAATCCAGCTGACAACGTATGGCCAGGTGAGCGACATCCTGCTCGATCAGGCCAACCAGTTGAGTGGGTCGACCCCGTTCCTGCTGACGGCGAGCGCCTTGCCGGTGAGCACGTGGCGCCACGTGAGTCTGCGCAACGACGTGAGCGTGGGCGGCACGCTGGTGCTGGATCCGAACGGCACGTGGACCGCGATCGACGGGAACCTGACGGTACGCACCGTGGACAACATTGGCCAGCTGAACCCGCTGACGGTGGTGGGCACGGCGAGCTTCAATGCGGGGGCGAACGCGGTCGATTTGCCATTTCTGCTGAACGATTTTCAGGGCAGCGTCGCGGTGCCGAGCGCGTCCAGCGTCACGCTTTACGACCAGAACGTGCTGACGCTCGGCTCGATCGGCGCGACGGGCGCGGTGCTTGCCGAGGCGGTCACCAACCTGAACATCGCGGGCGGCGCAACGATCAGCACCACCGCCGGCGGCAATTCGATCGTGCTGGTGGCGGGCAACAATTTCGTCAACAGCGCCGGGACGGGCGCGTTGTCGGCGACGAGCGGCCGCTGGCTGGTGTACTCGACTTCGCCCGCAGGCTCGACCGAGAACGGATTGACGACGGCGGCGGGCTCCACCCTGCCGCGACTCTACAACCGCACCTACGCGGGCAACCCGCCGGCCGGCATCGCGGCGGGCAATCACCTGGTCTACAGCTCGCAGCCGACGCTCACCGTCACGGCCGACGATGCCTCGCGCGCGTACGGCGCGGCGAACCCGGCGTTTACTTTCACGTCGACGGGATTCGTGTCCGACGACGGGGTGACCGACAACGCGACCAGCGCCGGCCTGTCGGGCGCGCCGAGCGTTACGTCCGCCGCGGCGCCCGCGAGTCCGGTTTCCGGCAGCCCTTACGCGATCACCCCCAGCACCGGGACCTACGCGTCGGCGGCCGGCTACGGCTTCAGCTACACGGCAGGCAATCTGACGGTGACCCCGGTGCCGCTGACGGTCACGGCCGACAACCAGAGCCGTCTCGTCGGCGACCCCAACCCGGCTTTCACCGCTTCGTTCTCGGGCTTCGTGCTGGGCGAAGGGCAGGGCAATCTGGGCGGCGTGCTCGCGTTCTCGACGCCCGCCAATGCCGGTTCGCCGGCGGGCAGCTATCCGATCACGCCTTCGGGTCTGACGTCGGGCAATTACACGATCTCGTTCGTGAACGGTTCCCTGCAGGTCACGTCGCTGACGCCGCCGGTCGTCGCCGTGGTCGCGCCGCCGGAGAATCGCGATCTCATCGTTGCCACCGAGCGCATCCAGCGGCTGGATGAACGCGAGATCCCGGTCGAGACCCGCATCGCCTGCCGCAGGATTGCCTTCAACTTATACGACTGTCGTTAGCCTGCTCCGATAGTTCCCGCCGGCTCGCGCGTGCCGTGAGACAATAGCAGCGCCCGGCGCGAGCGGTTTCCCGCGCCGTTTCCCCGATGACACCTGTCACGCCACTGCCGGCCGCCACCGTCACGATCGTGCGCGATGCACCGCGCGGACTCGAGGTGCTGCTGCTGCAGCGGGCCCATACGCTCAAGTTCATGCCGGGCGCGTACGTGTTTCCCGGCGGCGCGCTGGACGCGGCGGACAGCTCGCCGGACCTGCACGCGATGTGCGCCGGGCCCGGCGACGACGCGGCGAGCCGGGCGCTGGGCGTGGAAAGCGGCGGTCTCGCTTACTGGGTCGCCGCGATCCGCGAGGCGTTCGAGGAGGCCGGCATCCTGCTCGCCTACGATGCCGCCGGAGGGGTCGTGGACACCAACGGCGCCGCGGCGGAACGCTACCGCGCCCATCGCCGCAGCCTGGACGAACGGCACGGCGATTTCGGCACGATCGTGCGCGGCGAGGGGCTGCGGCTGGCCGCCGACCGGCTGACCTATTTCGGGCACTGGATCACGCCGGAGCGCGTGCCGCGCCGCTACGACACGCGTTTCTTTCTCGCCATCGCGCCGGAGCGCCAGGAAGCGATGCACGACAACCACGAGACCATCGCCCACGTCTGGGTGCGGCCGCAGGACGCGCTGGAGCCGGACGCGCGCGAGAGACTGTTGCTGCGTTTCCCGACCATCAAGACACTGGAAGAGATCTCCCGTCACGACACGACCGGGGAGCTCACCGCGGCGCTGTCGTCGAAGCGCATCGTGCGGCCGCTGCTGCCGCGCTTCACGAGCGACGGGAGGCAGGTGTTGCCGGGCGAGCCGGGATACGAGGACGCAGATGGCGTCCAAGGATGAGGGATGAGGGATGAGGGATGAGGGATGAGGCGATAGTCCCGGGACAGGTCGTTCGGTTGAACGACTTCGTGCAGCGCGTGACGGCGCCGAACCCGGGGGTGATGACGGGGCCGGGGACGAATGCGTACCTCGTCGGCACGGGCGATCTCGCGCTGATCGATCCCGGCCCGGAAAGCGAGCGCCATCTCTCGGTGATGCTCGAGGCGGCGGCGGGGCGGCTGAAGTGGATCCTGTGCACGCACACGCATCTCGATCACTCGCCCGGCGCGAAAGCGCTCAAGGCCGCGACCGGGGCGGAGCTGCTGGGTTTCGGCAGCGTTCCCGACGACGGCCGGCAGGACCGGGGCTTTGCGCCGGACCGCGCGCTGCGCGACGGCGACGCCGTCGACTGCGGCGCGTTCCGCCTGCGCGCGGTGCACACGCCGGGTCATGCCTCGAACCACCTGTGCTACCTGCTGGAAGGGGAGCGCTGGCTCTTTACCGGCGACCACGTGATGCAGGGCTCGACGGTGGTGATTTCGCCGCCCGACGGCGACATGATCGCCTACCTGCATTCACTGGAAAAACTGCTCGCGCTCGATCTCGCCGCGCTGGTACCCGGCCACGGTCGCGTCATCGACAAGCCGCACGACGAAGTGCGGCGCCTCGTCTCGCACCGGTTGAAGCGCGAGAAGAAAGTGGTCGACGCCTTCTCGAGGAAGAACCCTGCGACGATCGATGAATTGCTGCCGCTCGTCTACGACGACGTGCCGCAGGCGATCCACGCCGTCGCCCGGCGCTCGCTGCACGCCCACCTGCTCAAGCTGAAAAGCGACGGGCGGGTATCGCTCGAGGGGGAGGTCTGGGGTCTGGCGAAATGAAGCCGGACAAGATGAAGCTGGACTACGACGTCGTCGTCGCGGGCTTCGGTCCCGCCGGCGCAACCTGCGCGGGATTGCTGGGACAACTCGGCGTGCGCACGCTGGCGATCGACCGCTCGCGCGACACCTACGACAAGCCGCGCGCCTTCGCGCTCGATCACGAGATCATGCGCGTGTTCCAGCAGTTGGGCGCCGCCGGGGACGTGAAGCCTCACACCGCGCCCTTCACGCCGTCGGAGTTCCACGGCGTCGACGGCCAGCTCATCAAGCGGCTGGGCAGCGTGCCGCCGCCTTATCCGCTGGGGTGGCCGCCCAACATGGTGTTCACCCAGCCGCCCGTCGAAGCCGCGCTGCGCAGGCACGCCGCCGCGTTCCCGGGCGTGCAGCTCGCGCTCGGCACGGAGCTCGTTTCTTTCGACCAGTCGGCCGACGCCGTCACCCTGGAATTGCGCGACGACGCGGGCGCGAAGCGGACGGTCAGCGCGCGCTACCTCATCGGCTGCGACGGGGCGTCGAGCACCGTGCGAACCGCGAGCGGCATGCAGTACGACGACCTCCAGTTCGACGAACCCTGGCTGGTCGTGGACGTGCGGGTCAATGATCGCGGCGCCGCCCGGCTGCCGGGCGTCGCCATGCATTACTGCGAGCCGGCGCGGCCGGCGACTTTCCTGATCGGCCCCGGCAACCATCGCCGCTGGGAGGTCATGCTGCTGCCCGGCGAGGACCTGAAGGCGATGGCGGACGAAAAGCAGGTCTGGCGGCTGCTTTCCCGCTGGATTACGCCGGAAGACGCGACGCTCTGGCGCATGGCGACGTATCGCTTTCACGCGCTGGTGGCAGGCGAGTGGCGGCGCGGCCGCGTGTTCATCGCGGGCGATGCGGCCCACCAGCAGCCGCCTTTCACCGGGCAGGGCATGTGCCAGGGCGTGCGCGACGTGGCGAACCTGGCCTGGAAGCTCGAGCGGGTCCTGCGCGGGGCGGCCGGCGATGGACTGCTCGACACCTACGCCACCGAGCGCAGCGCGCACGTGCGCCGCTACACGACGATCATCAAAGACCTTGGCCGGATCATCTGCGAGCGCGATCCGGCCGCCGCGCGTGCCCGCGACCGCCGGCTGCTCGACGAGGCCGGCGGCAACGTCCAGACCGTGCCCCGGCAGCATCTGCTGCCGTCGCTCGAGACCGGCTTCATTGCCGCCGACGCGCATCCCGCGAATGGCACGATCTTTCCGCAACCGCGCGTGCGCGGCGGAGATGACGTCGTGCTGATGGATGCGGCGTGCGGCAGCGGGTTCCGCATCGTCGTCGACGGCCGGTTTCCGCTTTCCGCGTTGCGCCGGCGCGATCTCGTCGAACGGCTCGGCGCGACGGTGGTTCGCATCGGCGGAGCGCCGGGGGCGGGCGCATCGGACGGCGCGCTTGCGTTGACCGAATGCGACGGCGTGATGGCGAACTGGTTCGAGCGCCACCGGTGCGCGGCGGCCATCGTGCGGCCCGATCACTATGTCTACGGCGTCGCGACTTCGCCCGCCGCCGTCGACCGGCAGCTGGAGCGGCTCTGCGAGAGCATGGAATCCTGAGGAGACAAGGAGAAGATATGAAGACGACTTTATCCCTGCCGCTGACCGCGCTGTGCCTATTCCTGCTGCTCGCGGGCGCGCCTGCCTGGCCGCAGGCATGGCCGGCCAAGCCGGTGCGCCTCGTGTTGTCGCAGGCCCCGGCGACCAGCCCCGACATCGTGGCGCGGCTGCTGGGCGACCGGCTCGCGAAAGGCTGGGGGCATGCCATCGTGGTCGAGAACAAGCCGGGCGGGCAGAACGTCATCGGCGCCCAGCGCGCCGCGACGGCGTCGCCGGACGGGTACTCCTTCTACTACGCGACGACGGCCGCCCTGGTGATCAACGCGTATACCTTCAAGTCGCTGCCGTACGACCCGCGCAAGGACTTCGCGCCGGTCGGCATGATCGGCCAGAGCCCGTTCGTGATCGTCGTCAATCCCGACGTCCCGGCGAAGAGCCTCAAGGATCTGGTCGCCTACGCGCGGGCGAACCCGGGCAAGCTCTCGGCGGCGACGGAGGGACCCAAGACCTTCTCCGGCATGATGGCCGACATGTTCGCGAAAACGGCGGGATTGAGCGTGGTGGCCGTGCCGTACAGCGGCGTCACGCCCGCCATCCAGGACACGCTTGCGGGTCGCACCCAGTTGACGGTGCTGTCCTCGGCCGCGCTGTCGTCCTATTTCAAGCGGTTGCGGCCCGTCGCGGTCACCTCCGCGAAGCGCGTCCCGGGGCTGGAAGACGTGCCGGCCCTGCGCGAGCAGTTCCCGGGCTTCGAGTATGTCGGCTGGCACGCTGTCGTCGCGCCTCGCAACACGCCGGCGCCGATCGTCCAGCGCTTCAACCGCGACCTGGACGGCGCGTTGAAGGATCCGGAAATCTCGAGGCGCCTGTTCGAGCTGGGCCTGATCGTCGAAGGCGCGGGCACGCCCGCGCAGTTCGGCGAGTTTCTCAACGCCGAGCACGTGCGCTGGGCGAAGCTCGCCCGGGACATCGGCGTGGTGCCCGACTAGCGCAAACGCCCGGATTGTCCGGGCGTCTAACTGCGTGATTCGTGATTCGTGATTCGTGATTCGTGATTCGTGACCCGTGACCCGTGACCCGTGACTCGTCGCCGCGTCAGCCGGCCTGCAGCCCGATCGCCCTGATCAGCTTGTCGAACCGCGCCCGCTCCGACTTGATGTGCGCGGCGAGCTGGGCGGGCGTGCCCGGCTCGGTGTCGATGCCCTGCGTGCGCAGCCGGTCGCGCACTTCCGGCTGGCTCAGCGCGGCGAGGGTGTCCGCGTTCAGGCGCGCCAGCACGGCCGGCGGAGTTCCGCGCGGCGCTACCAGCGAGTTCCAGCTGCTGGTGCCGTAGCCCGTCACGCCGCCTTCGGCCACCGTCGGCATATCCGGCAGGCTGGCGGAGCGCTTCGCGCTCGACACCGCCAGCGCGCGCAGCCGCCCGGCCTGGACGTGCGGGTTGATCGCCGAGATGCCGCCGAACATATAGGCGATCTGCCCGCTGATGAGGTCGGTGATCGCCGGGCCGGTGCCCTTGTAGGGAACGTGCACGACGTCGAGGGCGGCCATGTGCTTCAGCATCTCGCCGGCGAGGTGCGCGCCCGCGCCGACGCCGGCCGAGCCGAAGCTCAGCTTGCCGGGATTGGCTTTCGCGTAGGCCACCAGCTGGCTCACGGAATTGGCGGGCAGGCCTTTCGTCACCGCAAGCAGGTACGGCTGCGTGGCGAGCATGGTGATCGGCGCGAAGTCGCGCTCGGGATCGTAAGGGAGCTTCTTCTGCAACGCGGGCGTGACCGCGAGCGTCGTGATCGTCGCGACCAGCAGGGTGTAGCCGTCGTTCGGCGCGCGCGCCACGATCTCGGCGCCGATGACCGTCGCGGCGCCGCCGCGGTTGTCGACGATGACCTGCTGCCCGAGCCGCTTCGACAGCAGGTCGGCGGTGACGCGGCCGATCAGGTCGGTGGGGCCGCCGGTCGGATAGGGCACGACCAGCCGCACCGGCCGGCCGGGGTACTGCTGCGCGACTGCCGCGGCGGGCAACAGCGCTGCGGCGATCATGGCGGCTTTGACTGCCGGATGCGTCATTCACTCCTCCTGTCACGAGATACGCACGACGACCTTGCCGATGTGGGCGTTCTTCGCGAACCGAGTGACCCGTGACTCGTGACCCGTGACTCAGGACTCGGGATTCGTAACGCAAGGCGCGCTTTATGGTATCCCACTTTGCTAAACTGGTGCCCAGGGAGATCGATGGCACAAGAGAAGACCAGCATGGCGGTACTGTTCGCGGACGTGAGCGACAGCACCCGCCTCTACGAATCGCTCGGCGACACGGCGGCTTTCGGCAACGTGCGCGAAGTCATCGGGCAACTGAAGGACATCACTACGGCGTGCGAGGGGCGGGTGGTGAAGACCATCGGCGACGGCCTGATGTGCGCGTTTCCCTCGGCCGACTGCGCCGCGAACGCGGCCGGCGAGATGCAGCGGGGCATCGCGCAGCGCCCGCCGTTGAAGAACGGCAAGCAATTGACAATCCGCGTCGGCTTCCATTTCGGGCCGGTGATCCAGGACGGCGAAGACGTGTTCGGCGACAGCGTCAACGTCGCCGCGCGCATGGCCGGGCTCGCGCTTTCCGGCCAGGCGTTGACGGACGCCGATACCGTTTCGAAGTTGTCCGCCCGGTTGCGCGAGGTCACGCGCCCGATCAACGCGCTGCCGGTGAAGGGCAAGGCGGAGGAGATCGAGGTCCACGAGCTGATGTGGCAGACCAGCAGCGACCGCACCGTGATCCCCGGGCGCACCGCCGCGCCCGTTTCCGTGCCGGGCGGCGGTCCCCGCATCCGGATCACGCACCAGGGGAAGGAGACCGTCTTCAAGGACACCATCTACTTCGGGCGCGAGGCGGCCGGCAACCACGTGGTGGTGGCGGACCCCATGTCCTCCCGCCGCCACGCCAAGATCGAGCTGCGCGCCGGCAAGTTCGTGCTGGTGGACCAGAGCAGCAACGGCACTTTCGTCATCATTGGCAACGCGGCCGAGATCCGGTTGAAGCGCGAGGAAATGATCCTCTACTCGAACGGCCGCATCGCCTTCGGCCACAGTACGACGAACCCCGGGGCGGAAGTGATCGAGTTCAACTGCGATGCTGGGTGAGGCGTGACGCGATAGGTCGTGACGCGATATGGCGTGACACGATATGGCGTGACACGATGAATCGTGAATGGCCTTGTCCGCGCACTAACCCGTCACGCAGCATTGCGTCACGCAAGACCGTGTCACGATCCGGCGTGTCACGCTTCAGCGTCTTGCCAGCCAGCTGATCGCCATCAGGCTCGCCGCGTTCATCCAGAACACCGGCGCCG
>CAZOQY010000096.1:0-10546 GCA_964581835.1 uncultured Streptomycetaceae bacterium
TCTACGTCGACCCCGCGTTCATGCAGTACGCCGTCAAGCTGGTGTCGGCCACCCGGCGTTGCGAGAAGTACGGCCTCGCCCAGCTCGGCCGCTACATCACCTTCGGCGCCAGCCCGCGCGCGACCATCTGGCTCATCGAGGGCGCGCGGGCGCTCGCGTTCCTGCGCGGGCGCAACTACGTGCTGCCGGAAGACATCGCCGATCTCGCTCCGGACGTGCTGCGCCACCGGCTCGTGCTCTCCTACGAGGCGATGTCCGACGGCCGCACGGCGGACGCCCTGATCGCGCGCGTGATGCAGGCCGTGCCGCTGCCGGAAAAGCCGCTCGAGAACCGCGCCCGCGCCGGGGCCTGAAGGTCTCTGGCATGGCAATGCATGATGTCAGCAGCAGTCTCGAAAACCCTGTTTTTGCCACAGAGAACACAGAGTTCACAGAGAAAACCCAATCCCGAACATGATCACCTCTGTGTTCTCTGTGATCTCTGTGGCTGATTTGTGCTTTTTAAATGCAAGGACTCTAAGTTGAAACTCGTCCACTCGGCCGCCCCGCCGGCGCCGCCCGCCGCGGAGAACGTGCTGCACCGGATCGAATGGACGGTGCTGCGCCGGCTCGACGGCGCGCTGCAGGGCGATTACCGCACGCTGATCCGGGGTTTCGGCATCGATCTCGCGGACCTGCGGGAGTACCAGCACGGCGACGATGCGCGGACCATCGACTGGAACGCCACCGCCCGGCTCGGCCAGCCGCACGTGCGCCAGCACAACGAGGACCGTGAGGTGACGGCGTGGTTCCTGGTGGATTTGAGCGGCTCGGTCAACTTCGGCTCCGGTCGCACCACCAAGCGCGACCTGGCGGTGGATTTCGTCGCGGTGGTCGCACGGCTGCTCACCCGCCACGGCAACCGCGCCGGCGCGCTGCTCTACACCGACGGCATCGACACGGTGCTGCCCGCGCGCGGCGGGCGCCGGCACGTCCTGCACCTCATCGACCGGGTCGCCCGATCCGGCATCGCGCAAAAGCGCGGCAAGCCCACGCAGCTCACCGAGCTGTTCGCGCGCGCGGCGCAGACCATCAAGCGCCGTTCGCTGGTGTTCGTGGTGTCGGATTTCATCAGCGAGCCCGGCTGGGGAGGCGCGCTCGCCTTCCTCGGGCAGCGCCACGAAGTCATCGCGGTGCGGCTGCGCGACGCCGTCGAGACCGCCCTGCCCGACCTCGGCATGGTGATCATGGAAGACGCCGAAACCGGCCAGCAGCAGTTCGTGGACACCCACGACGCCGGCTTCCGCAGGCGTTTCGCTTCGCTCGCCGCGAAGCGCGAAACCGCCCTGCGCGAAGCGCTGGCCGAAGCCGGCGCCGACTGCATCGAGCTCGCGACCGGCGACGACCTCGCCGACACTCTGGTGCGCTTCGCCCGGCTGCGCAAACGCCGGGCCCAGCTGGCGAGCGGCGGGCTGCCGGCCGCGCTGATGAAATGATCGACTGACATGATCGACTTCGGCCAACTGACGGGTTTCACGGCGCTGTGGCCGCACATGCTGTGGCTGCTGGCGCTGATGCCGATCCTGGCGGCGCTGTACTCCCGGCTCGCGGCGCGCAAACGAGACTCGCTCGCGCAACTGCCGGGCCTGTGGAACTCGCCCGCGTCGCAGTCGAAGGGCGCCACGCTGCGGCGGACCGTGCCGGTCGTGCTGCTCGCGCTCGGCCTGCTCGCGCTGCTTGCCGCGGTGTCGCGCCCGCAGGCGATCCTGACGCTACCGCTGGTACACAAGGACGTCATCCTCGCGCTCGACACCTCGGGCAGCATGCGCGCCGCGGACGTCACGCCGGACCGGCTCACCGCCGCGAAGAACGCCGCGCGCACCTTCATCGAGCGCAAGCCGCCGCGCACCCGGGTCGGCATCGTCACCGTCTCCGGCAACGCGACGCTGGTGCAGTCCCCCACCGACAAGGGCGAGGACCTGCTGAAGGCGCTCGACCGCGTGCAACTGCAGCGCGGCACGGCGCTGGGCAGCGGCATCTACGCCGCGCTCGCCACCCTGCTGCCGGACGCGGGCATCGATCTCAACCAGTTGACGCAGGGCTGGCCGACCGCCCGCATGCGCTACGGGCCGGACGGCAAAATCGAGGAACGCAAGCCGGTGCCGCCCGGTTCGAACCGCTCGGCCGCGATCGTGCTGCTCTCCGACGGCGAGAGCAACTTCGGCCCCGACCCGCTCGAGGCCGCGAAGCTCGCCGCCGAACATGGCGTGCGCGTCTACACCGTCGGCATCGGCAGCCCCGAGGGCATCGCGCTGGCCGTCGGCGGCTGGTCCATGCGCGTGAGCCTCGACGAAGAAACCCTGCGCAAGATAGCGGAGACCACGCTCGGCGAGTACTATGCCGCCGGCACCGCGCAGGATCTGCGGCGCATCTACGAGCAGTTGAGCGCGCGCATGGCTTTCGGGCGCGCCAGCACTGTCGAGATCACGGCCTTCTTCGTCGCGCTGGGCGCCCTGCTGCTGGCGATATCCGCGCTGTGCTCGATGCTGTGGTTCAATCGCGTCGCCTGAACGGCTTTTTAACCGCGTCGCAGATGAAACGTCTCAGGTGAAGCGTCTCAGATAAAACGTCGCAGATGAGGCGTCGCAGGTAAAGCGCAGTAACTGAGACGTAGTATCCGCGACGTAGTACCTGAGGCGCTGTAGAGGGTGCGACTTACTCGGGTCTGACCCCAGGTACGCAGCCCCGGGTATTTCAGTACCTGAACAGATGGGGATTCGGCACCTTCAACTCGGTGCGCAGGAAGGCCACGGCGCCCTCGGCGGTGGGAAACAGCCAGGCCTCGCCGGTCGCATCAACGAGGATGTGGCGCTGCGAGAATTTCTGCATGGTCATCTTCCCGATCAGGAAGCCCTTGGCGCCGTGAGAAGCGACGTACCAGTGCTCCGGCGACTGCGCGGCGAGCTGCTTCGCCGACTCGACGTCGAGCGCCTTGCGCCCGTTCCTGGCCAGCCACTCGGTGATCTCGTCGGAATCGCTCATTTCGGCATAGTCTCCCGCGTTTCCCGGCCAGATCAGCGCGCCGCACCGCGTCCGGCTTCCGATAGCGCAGCGGTAGCGCGGGAGCCGATCTGCTCGACGACCGCCGCAGCCCCGGGCCTGGGAACCCAGTCCGGCGGATTCCAGAAAATGTGCGGGCCGAGTTCGTCGACGCGATTCGCCCCGAGTTGCGCGATGACCCGGTCCATCTCGGTCTGGAACACTTCGAGCGCGCGGTAGGCGCCGGCTTCGCCGGCAGCGGCCGCACCGTAGAGCGTGGGCCGGCCGGACATGACCATGTCCGCCCCCATGGCGATGGCCTTCACGAGATCCGAGCCGCGCCGCGCGCCGCTGTCGATGATGATCTTCAACCGGTCGCCGACGGCCCGGCGGACCTCCGGCACCACCTGGAGCGGCGCCGGCGCGCTGTCGAGGTAGCGGCCGCCGTGGTTCGACAGGACGACGCCGTCCATGCCGTTGTCGGCGGCGAGCACGACGTCTTCCCAGCTCTGCAGCCCTTTCACCAGCATGTAGCCCGGCCAGATGTCGCGGATGCGCTTGATGTCGTCCCAGCACTGGGTGTCGGGCTTGGTGAGTTCGTGGTCGCTGGGCTTGTCCGTGAGCTTGCTCAAGATTTCCGGCGGGTAGTTAGCCTTCCTGAAGGCGCCGCGTTTCAGATATTGCGGGGCCAGGACGCGCATGCACCAGCCGGGGTTGGCAAGGACCTGCGCGACGAGCTTCGGCGTGTAGCGCAGCGGCATGGAAAAGCCGTTCTTGCGGTCGTGCTCGCGGTTGGCGCCGACCGAGCCGTCCACCGTGACCAGCAGCGTGGTGAATCCCGCCGCCTTGATGCGCTCGACGAATTCCATGCGCAGCCGCTTGTCCACCCACATGTAGAGCTGGAACCAGAGGTTGCCGCCGGCCGCCTCGACGATCTCCTCCATCGGGGTCAGCGAGTTGGTGGCCACCGTGCACGGCACGCCCATCCGCGCTGCCGCCTTCGCCAGCGCGATCTCGCCCTGGTCGCTCATGAGGCCCGCCGATGCCGTCGGCGAGATGGCATACGGCATGGCGATTTTCCTGCCGAAGATCTCGATCGCGGTCGAACGCTTCGATACGTCCTTCAGGACCCGGTTCCTGATCTTGAGCGACCGGTACACGTCGCGGTTGTTCTGGCGGGCGATGCCATCCTCCGCCGCGCCGTCGATGTATTCGAATATGCCGCGGGGCAGACGCTTCTTCGCGATCTGCCGGAGATCCTCGATGTTGCAGAGACGAAGTTCGTCGTTCGTCATGGCGGTTCCGCTGGATTCGATCCGTCTTGCCCGGCCGGCAGCCGCTACCTGGCGGCCGTGACGACGATTTCCACCAGCGTCTCCGGGGTGCCGAGCTCCACCGCTACGCAGGCGCGCGTCGGCGGATTCTTGAGGTCGATCCACGCGAGCCACGCTTCGTTCATCGCCGCTTTCTGCTTCATGTCCGAAATATAGACGGTCGCGGACAGCAGCTTCGATTTGTTCGTGCCGCTCTTGGCGAGCAACCCGTCGATCCGCTTCAACACCTGCTCGGTCTGCTGTTTCATTCCGACCGACCGGTCCTCGGCCGTGGTGCCGGCAACGTAGACGGTGCCGTTGTGCTCGACCGCCTTGCTCAGGTGCCCGCTGATGTCGTGCCGCACGATGCTCATCTCGAAGTTCTCCTGTCCATGAAATAGATTTTAAAGTTTGATGTTCGCCGCGCGCACGACGTCGCGCCACTTGGGAATCTCGGCGTTCAGGTGCTCGGCCAGCCGCTCGGGCGCCCCGCCGGCCAGGTCCGCGCCGAGGGCGGCGACGCGATCCATCACGTCGCGCTGCGCGAGCGCGGCTGCCAGTTTCCCGTTGACCTCCGCGACGATGGCGGCCGGTGTGCCCGCGGGCACGAGTATGCCCCACCAGGTGCTCGCTTCGAATCCCGGGATCGCCGTCTCCGCGATCGTCGGCACGTCCGGCAGCAGGGCGGAACGCCTGTCGCCGGTCACGGCCAGCGCCCGCATCCGGCCGGATCGCACGTACGCCTGCGACGCGGCCGGGTTGGCGAACGAGACATCCACCTGGCCCGCGAGGAGGTCCACCAGCGCCGGGCCCATGCCTTTGTACGGCACCATCACGATATTCACCCCGGCTTTCGCCTTGAACAGTTCGGCGGCAAGATGCACCGACGTCGCGATCGTGGTCGCATAGTTGAGCTTGCCGGGCCTCGACCTGGCGAGCGCGATCAGCTCTTTCGTCGATTTCACCGGCACCGAGGGGTGCACGAGGAGAATATTCATCGACTTCGCCATCAGCGACACGGGCACGAAGTCCTTGATGGGATGGTAGTTCACCTTCTGTATGTCCGGCAGCACCGTCAGGTTGGTGCTTCCGAGCAGCAGCGTGTAACCGTCCGGCGCCGAGCGTGCCGCCGTCTCGAAAGCGATGGCGCCGCCGGCGCCGGGGCGGTTGTCCACCACCACCTGCCTGCCCCAGGCCTCGGCGAGCTTCTGTCCCGCCAGGCGCGCCATGATGTCGTTGCCGCCGCCCGGCGGCGACGGCACGATCACCCGCACGGTTTTTTCAGGATAGACGCCCCACGCCGGGCCGCCGACAACCAGCACGCAAACAAGGGGAATCGCGACACGCAATGCACGAAGATCGATCATTGAGGCTCCCGGATTCTTGGTGGTCTGTCCCCCCAAGGTTTTAGCTCACGGCTTGTCCACGATCGGAATGTCGTCGATCGGGGGACCAACCTTGAAATAGAGCGAGTAGGTCTTGCGGTCCGCCGGCGGAGCCGGAAACTTGCCCCACCATGTGAAGCTCGCCTTGGGCTTGATCGTCGGCTCGAGCCAGCCGCCGCCGTCGCGCGGCGTGGCCACCTCCTTGCCGCTGTCGTCCTTGATCAAGTGGTACTTCGTCTTGGCCGACACCATATAAGTGTGGACGTAGCCCTGCGCATTTACCAGCGACAGCTTTGCGGGCTTGCCGCCTTCGTTGCGGAACCGGACACGTACCATCAGCACCCCGTCCTTGCGGTCCGATTCGATGACCTCCGCGGTAATTCCCTCCACGTCGAGGTCGCGGCTGGCGAGCGGCTTGCCCTTCGACTGGGCGACAGCAGGCAACGAGACGGCGCACAGCGATGTGAGAACCAATACCAGGCAGAAAGCTCGGGTCATCGTTCGTCCCTCCTTGAGTTGACCTGCGTGAAACTCCGGTTGTTCTTCTACCGTGATTCTACGGGCACCATGGCGGACTCGGCGCACACCGCGAGAAGTTCGCGGAGTGGAGCATTCAGCTGTTTGTTTTTATTGATTTTACCGGATCTGATCTCGCTGACTTTTCATCTCAAACCAGGGTCGCGAACGCGGTGTCCGGCGACTTGCCCGCGATGGTCGTGCGGTGCAGCTTGCGTTTGTAGCGGGTCTTGTCGTACGTCGTTGCCCGGTGCAGCGTGCAGCGGTTGTCCCACATCACCGCGTCGCCGTCGCGCCAGCTGTGGCTGTAGACGAATTGCGGCTGGGTGCAGAACGCGGTCAGCTCATCGAGGATCTTGCGCCCTTCGCGCGGCGGCATGCCTACGATCTCCTGCGCATGCGCGCCGACGTAGAGCGTCTTGCGGCCGTTGACCGGGTTGGTGCGGATCAACGGGTGCGTGACGACGTGGCGCGCCTTGTCTTCGTCGCGATAGCCGTCGTCGTGCTCCTTGTCCGGATGCGTCATACGATGAACGGCCACCATTCCTTCGAGTTCGGCCCTGCGCGCGGCCGGCAACGCGTCCCAGGCCGCCCGTTCGCTCGCGAATTCGGTGTTGCCTCCGACGGGGGGCACGATGCGCGCCGCGAGCAGCGAGGCGAGCGCCGCGACCGGCTTGAACGAGCTGTCGCTGTGCCAGGCCTCGTTGCGGTCCCGGTGGATCATCGCCGGGTGGTCGAGCGGCAGGAAATTCCCGTCCTTGCCGAGGTTGGTCATCACCGAGATGTGCCCCGGATTCCAGTCGTTGCCGGGATGCGCGATCATCGTTTCCAGCTCGCCGAACTTGCGGCAGAACGCGATCTGTGACTCGTCGTCGAAATGCTGATCGCGGAAGACGAGAATCTGGTGCTCGTTGAACGCCTCCCAGATCGTGCGGAAGTCCTCACGCGACATGGGCGCCGTCAGGTCAATGCCCGTCACCTCGGCGACGAAGAGCGGGTGCAGGCGCTTGACGATGATTCGGGTCTTGAGCGTTTCCATGGCTCCTCCGGCAATCGAAATGCTTTTATCGGCTCGTGGAAATCTTACTCTGACCCCGAGATCCGTCACGCCACGAGCGGATTCACGACCGTCAGGTTCGGGAAACGCCCGAAATCGCGGTCGGCCGACCACAGCTCCTTGACGCCGTGCTGAAGGCACAGCGCCGCGATGCGCGCGTCGTGGACCTGCGCGCCGGCGATCCTGCCGCCGATCAGAGTCTCGCGCAACGTGCGCCAGTGCGCATCCGACTCCGCCAGCAGCACGAGGGAAGGTGATTCGATCCACGCTTCCACCTGTTCGATCGCCGCAGCCAGCGGCGTGGGGGGCGAGAAAATCCGCGGGTGCGTGACGATCGCAAGAAACTCATGGATGCACGGCCACGGTATCGCCCATGCGCCGCGCCCTTCCGCCAGCCCGGCCAGCTTTTCGCGCGCGGGCTCGTGCCACTCGGCGTCCCGCCGATGGGCGTAGATCAGGATGTTGGAGTCAACCGCGATCACCCGCCGCGGCCTTCATAGGCAAATTCGCGCAATCGCTCCCATCCGGCCACGCGGGCCTCGGCGCTGAGTCCCTGCCCGCCGAACGACGCGTCGCGCAGCTTGAACGGTCCCCGCATCTGCTTGCGCTGCGCGATCACCTGGCGCAGCCCCTGCTCGATCAACGTGCGCACCGTCACGTCCTCGCGCGCCGCGATCTTCTTCGTCTCCTCCAGCAGCGCGTCGGAAATCTCCACCGTGGTCTTCATATATGGGCACCCATATCACTGAATATGTCCAGACGTAATACTATGCCAGCCTGGGCGAACGAAGCAACGACGCGAAGATGGTAGAGATGTGGAAAACTATATCAACCTATTGATAGTTATCAATTTTAGCAGGGGTCTGTCCCCTAAGGTTTAAGGTTCTAAGAACGGGTGCAAGCGGTTGATGGTGATTCGGGACTTGAGCGTAGCCATGGCGACATTTTAATGGCGGATGGCGAATAGAACTAAGTAGTGAAAAGTAGGGCCAGCGTAAGGTTTCCGCAGTCCCAGAGTCGCGCTTCACGGAAAGGTTACACTGACCCTACTTATCCGCCGATTCGGCCGCCCGGATTCATGGCGGCGGCGCATTACTGTTGCAGCAATCTGCGAATCAGGGATTCCCCACTATCCCGGTGCCCCAGACGGTCATGCCTTTGCGCTAGGCGCTCTTCGAGTTGCTGGCGCCGACGCATGATCGCCTCCTGAGCGGCTTGCCACTGCTCTTCCGTAAGTCCTCGTGGCTTAGTCGTCAATGCCCGATCCACTTCTTGAGTCAACGCGTCGTTGTTCCTTGCAACCAGCACCAATCTGATACCCCAGAGATGAGCAAGCAGATCACCAATGGTGTATGGCGCCGCCGGCTGCGCGATCTCGCAATACGACTCGACAATCGAACGGATGTTAGAAATGCAAGCACGGAGCACCTCGGGATGACTTCGCTCGAAAAACTGCAGGCCGATGAACATCAAGGATTCACAACACTCGTCAGCGCGCCTTCCACTCACCGTCTTCTTGCCATGGAAAGCGACCCAATAGAACGCCAGTATCCAAAGCAATTTATCTATGAGATCGCTTTCGTCATCGTGACCCTGTCGGAGCGGCTGGTCCACTAATCTCGCGACTACCATTGAAATATGCTTTATCGACTGATTGACCTCCCAGAGCAAGAAACTCTCGCCAAATTCATTGCTCTCGGCCACCTTGCGCAGATGATCCGAGACGATGTCCGCAATATCAATCAGATCATGGTAGGGATTAAGCCAATCGCGTTCCGCGTCCAGCCTCGGTAGCGTCACGGCAGCCTGCTCAAAAAGATAGCCGAGCGAATTCGGACTGACCAGTCCATAGGCTTTCCCAAGCGGATGAACCGTACTCAAGCGCCCCGCCATCGACTCGCTTATGATCGCGAGCGGCGCCAGAGTTTCCATTTTCTCCAGCACATGCCGCAGGACATCATCGAAGTAATAGTCCTGCCGCTGAAGCAACTGCGAAAGAATGCTGAAGTGGTGACCGTTTACCTCCTCCGCAAGCCCGTAGCTGCGCTTTCCGTAGAGATACAAGGCGATCTCAACGAGGCCATCGATCACTGGCACATGAATATCGGTCTCGGCAATATCCTTTGGCGCGGCTTCCGCCACTTTGGAGAGAATGCCGGCGCTCTGGAATGCAACCTCGTCCAGCCCCTTGGACTGAGCGTATTTGACGCATGCGAAGGCGTAGTAAATCGGGCTGAAGGTGAGCGGCGCGGCGCCCTCTCGAAACGCCGGCGCCTCGAGACGGGCCGTGTGAATCGCTATGGCTTGGTAGGCTTCCGAGACGCGGATCGCCGTCGACTCGTCACCTTGGGTCACCGCAACACGGCTCACCTCCTGCAGCGCTTCGTAGGCACGGTCCGTGACAGCATTCACATCCGAGGACATCGCGAGAAACATGGCTTCAGGCGCGGGCCGAAGCGTCAGATTGAACTTTCTGGACGACAGATAGTAGATCGTGAGATCGGCAATCGCGAACACCGCAGTCTTTGCTAGAAGCTTCTCGCCGCGCGCTACAGCTTTTATCCCTATTTCCGCGAGATCGTTTATCCAAGAATTGATCGAGCCAGGATACCCTGGGATTCGAGGATAGATGGTGGATTCGATGGCCTCAACGCTCACCTCGCGCTGCCGCTCCGCGCTCAGCAGCTGATGTTGCAGCCGAGAAATCTGCGTGACGTGTGCCCCCGTGCGATCAATCGCCCGCTTTGTTTCTTTCAAAGCCAGGCTGACTGCATGGATCGGATCCAACAAGCGGCATATGTGCCCGTGATACCACCGCAATATGTCCAGACTGACACCCAAAACGGCCAAGGACAACGCCAGCACTAGACTCACTGGCACCGGGAATAGTCCTCGTACCGCTAGCAAGAAACTCGCTGCGCAAAACACACCCAGCGACACGAACGTCACATATGTAACAGGATCACGGCGGTACAGCCGGACGATAGACGGCGACCACACCTCGGCTGCGCGCTGTATCGGAATGATTGAGAGCGTCAGAACGAGGGCTAGGATCGTCCCGTAGGTAGCGCCGAGTTGAGAAAGAACGGCTTCGAGTGGCTCAAAAGAATCCGCCGTCGCGCGAAATTGCGGGACAAGAAGAACTGCGGCCGCGATTGTAAATGAGAACAGGCTTACGGCCGAAGCGCCGATCCAGCCGCCAACACGCTGGGCAAACAATGCAACGCGAAGACGCCAAGCGACAACATTCGTCACCC
>CAZOQY010000097.1:0-2821 GCA_964581835.1 uncultured Streptomycetaceae bacterium
TCATCGAGGAGCGGGTGCTCGAGATGCCGGAGCAGTACTACTGGCTGCACAAGCGTTTCAAGACGCGCCCGGCGGGCGAGGAAAAATTCTATTAACCGCCAAGACGCCAAGGCCGCCAGGAAACTCGATAATTCAAACCAGAAAGGCTGGGATGAATGCCGGCAAGATCACTTACAAGATCGGTAACAGATTTTTATTTTGGTTCTCTTGGCGTCTTGGCGGTTCGATTTGGATTTTGAGGTGCGGCCTTGAACCAAGAAAAGGCGCGGATCGAGCCGGTGACCGAGGCGGACGTGGCGGCGCTCGCGGCGCTGGCGCGCGAGATCTGGTACGCGCATTACCCCGCCATCGTCGACACCGCGCAGATAGAATACATGCTCGGACAACGATATGACGCCGGGGTGGTGCACGCGGAGCTGCGGCGGGATGACTTGTGGTGGGATAAATTGATGGTTGATGGGGCGATGGCCGGTTTCGCGTCCTACTTTCTCTCGCCGGCCGCGGGAGAAATGAAGCTCGACAAGCTCTACGTGCATCCGCGCCATCAGCGCCGCGGCTACGGCGGGATGATGATCGCGCGCGCCTGCGCCGTGGCGCGCGCCCGTGGCCGCGACCGGCTCGTGCTGGCCGTGAACAAGAACAACCGCAGCGCGATCGACGCCTACCTGAAGCACGGTTTCCGGATCGCCGAGGCCGTGGTGAAGGACATCGGCGGCGGGTTCGTGATGGACGACTACATCATGGTCAAACCAGTGACGAGTGACGAGTGACGGGTGACGGGAAATTCCGGAACCCCGGTGTCGACGGCATCCGGGCGCTGCTGAAGCGGGTGAAGACGATCGCGGTGGTCGGGCTCTCGCCCAACCCCGCCCGCCCCAGCTACGGGGTATCGAAGGCCATGCAGGGGTACGGCTATACCGTCATCCCGGTGCATCCGGCCGCGCGGGAGGTCCTGGGGGCCAGAGCCTACCCCCGGCTGGCCGATATCCCGGTTCCGGTCGACCTGGTCAATGTGTTCCGCCAGACTGAACACGTGGACGGGGTCGTAGACGAGTGCCTCGCCCTGGGCCTTAAAAGCATTTGGATTCAAGAAGGTATAGTCAACGAGCCAGCTGCCAGGAAAGCCCTGGCAGGGGGCATGACGGTAGTCATGGATCGCTGCATCTACCGTGATTATAGGCAATACTGCATCTAAATGCGTCTAAAATTCACTAAAATGCATGGATTGGGCAACGACTTCGTCGTTCTGGACGCTTTGACCCGTCCCATCGACCTAAGCCCCGACCAGGTTCGACGACTCTCCGACCGGCATTTCGGCGTGGGCTGCGACCAGATCCTGCTGGTCGAGCCGCCCCGCTTGCCCGACACCGATTTTCATTACCGCATCTTCAATGCCGACGGTGGCGAGGTGGAGCAATGCGGCAACGGAGCGCGCTGCTTCGTGCGCTACGTCCGCGACCGCGGGTTGACCACCAAGACCGAGATCCGGGTCGGCACCCGCGGCGGGGTCATCGTGCCGCGGCTGGAGGCCGACGGCCAGGTGACGGTCAACATGGGGGTGCCCGAGTTCGAGCCCGCGCGCGTGCCCTTCGAGGCGGCGGCGCGGGCGGCGACCTACCCGCTCGACGTGGGCGGCCGCAGCGTGGAGGCGAGCGTGCTGTCCATGGGCAACCCGCACGCGGTCCAGGTCGTGGCCGACATCGAGCGGGCGCCGGTGACGGTCGAAGGTCCGCTGATCGAGCGTCACCCGCGTTTCCCGCAACGGGTCAACGCCGGCTACCTGCAGGTCGTCAGCCGCCGCCGCATCCTGTTGCGCGTCTACGAGCGCGGCGCGGGCGAGACGCTCGCGTGCGGCACCGGCGCCTGTGCCGCGGTCGTCGCCGGCGTCCAGCGCGGGCTTCTCGACCGCGAGGTCACGGTGGCGACGCGCGGCGGCGACCTCGGTATATCATGGGCGGGCGAGGGCAGGCCGGTGATGATGACGGGACCGGCGGTCGCGGTGTTCGAAGGCGAAATCGAGATCTAGAAAAACAAGGACAGTGATGAAACCCGAAGAGGTCGCAGCCTGGCTGAAGCAACACCCGGAATTTTTCGAGCAGTACGCCGACGCGCTGGCGGAGATCACCATCCCTCACCCGCACGGCGGGCGCGCGATCCCGATCAGCGAGCGCCAGACGCTGTCGCTGCGCGAGAAGAACAGGCAGCTCGAAGGCAAGCTGCGCGAGGTGATCCAGTTCGGCGAGGAAAACGACGCGATCAGCGAGAAGGTGCATCGCATCTCGACTGCCTTGCTCGCGGCCTCCGACATGCCCGGCGTGCTGAACGCGGTCTACCTCAACCTGCGCGAGGACTTCGCAGTGCCGCACGTGGCGCTGCGCGTCTGGCGCGGCAACGGTTACGCCGACTTGCCGGAGTTCGGGCCGGTCAGCGCCGCCTCGCGCGAGTTCGCGGGCAGCCTTGCCCATCCTCATTGCAGCGCCCACGCAATGGTGGATACCGCGAGCCTCTTCGGCGAAGCGGGCAGCCACCTGCGCTCCTTTTCCTACATGCCGCTGCGGGACACGGAAACCTTCGGCCTGCTCGCGCTGGGGAGCGAGGACGCGCAGCGCTTCTACCCCGAGATGGGCACGCTCTACCTCAAGCGGCTGGGCGAGCTGGTCGGCGCGGCTGTTGCGCGATATTTGCGGTGACGAGTGACGGGTGACGAGTGACGAGAGTCGTTGAAGCCCTAACCGAAACCATCAAATTAATACTTATTAAACCAGAGAGTTACGTGCGATAGTGGGCACTAACTCCAAGGGCGAAAAACCCGCAAAGCCTG
>CAZOQY010000097.1:2921-4313 GCA_964581835.1 uncultured Streptomycetaceae bacterium
GAGTTACGTGCGATAGTGGGCACTAACTCCAAGGGCGAAAAACCCGCAAAGCCTGTCGTGCACCCGTTGTTGCGCGGCTATCTCGAGCATCTCGCGAACGAGCGCCGGCTGTCCCCGCATACCCTGAAGAACTACGCGCGCGATATCGCCGCGCTGATCGAGCTCGCCGGCAGCACGCCGCTGAAGCAGCTGCAGGTGCACCACGTGCGCCGCCAGGTGGCGCAGTTGCATGCGCGCGGGCTGGGCGGCAAGACGCTCGCGCGCATGCTCTCGGCGTGGCGCGGTTTCTTCAACTACCTCGCGCGCGACCACGGCTACGCGACCAATCCCTGCGTCGGCATCCGCGCGCCCCGGTCGGCGAAGCGCCTGCCGCACGCGCTCTCGCCGGACGAGGCGGGGCGCCTGATGGATCTCGATACCGATGGCCCGCTCGCGTTGCGCGACAAGGCGATCCTGGAGCTGCTGTACTCCTCCGGCTTGCGGCTCGCCGAGCTGACCGGGCTTGCGCCGGACGACGTCAGTTTCCGCGACGCGACGGTGCGCGTCACCGGCAAGGGCTCGAAGACGCGCATCGTGCCGGTGGGCAGCCACGCGCTCGAGGCGCTCAAGGCCTGGCTGCCGGCGCGCGACCAGCTGGCGCGGGCCGGAGCGCGCGCGCTGTTCGTCGGCCGCGACGGCGGCGCGCTGGGGCCGCGCGCCGTGCAGGCGCGGCTGAAGCAATGGGCGTTGAAGCTGGGACTCGCGGACAAGGTGCATCCCCACGCCCTGCGACATTCCTTCGCGTCCCACGTGCTGCAGTCGAGCGGCGACCTGCGCGCGGTGCAGGAAATGCTCGGGCACGCGAGCATCTCCACCACGCAGGTCTACACGCATCTCGACTTCCAGCATCTCGCCAAGGCCTACGACGCGGCGCATCCGCGCGCAAAAAGAAAAAGCTGACCTCTCACCGCAGAGGACGTGGAGGACGCAGAGGAAACCAGAACAATATTCGAACCGCCAAGGCCGCCAGGAGAAACACGAATGTCGAAAGTCATATTCGACTACACTGACAGCCTTCCCGATCGTAGCAGTAGAAGTCGCTGCAGATCTGTGGTCGTTACAGTTACGATTCTGGCTTTCATCTCGAGTTTCCTGGCGGTCTTGGCGGTTCATACAGGTTTTCATGCATAAGCTGATACTCAAACCCGGGCGCGAGAAATCGCTCAAGCGCCGTCATCCCTGGGTGTTCTCCGGCGCGGTGGCGAAAGTGCAGGGCAGCCCGGGCCCGGGCGAGACGGTCGGGGTCTGGTCCGCCACCGGCGAATTCCTGGCGGTTGCCGCCTGGAGCCCCGAGTCGCAGATCGTCGCCCGCGCCTGGGACTGGGAAGAACGCGCCATTGATGGCGCGTTCTT
>CAZOQY010000097.1:4413-10500 GCA_964581835.1 uncultured Streptomycetaceae bacterium
GAAGGGCTGCGTTTCGCGATCGACCTCGAGCACGGGCACAAGACCGGCTTTTATCTCGACCAGCGCGACAACCGGCAGCAGTTGCGGGCGCTTGCCGGCGGGCGGGACGTGCTGGATTGCTTCTGCTACAGCGGCGGGTTTGCCCTCAACGCGCTTGCCGGCGGCGCGAAATCGGTTACGGCCGTGGACAGTTCGGCCGAGGCCCTGGCGCTCGCGCGCGGCAACGCGGAACGGAACCAGCTGGCGCAACCGGAATGGATCGAAGGCGACGTGTTCCTGTTGTTACGCCGCTTCCGCGACCAGGCGTTGAACTTCGATCTCATCGTGCTCGACCCGCCCAAGTTCGCGCCGACCGCCGCCCACGCGGAGAAAGCCGCGCGCGCCTACAAGGACATCAACCTGCTCGCCTTCAAGCTGCTGCGGCCGGGCGGGCTGCTGATGACGTTCTCCTGCTCCGGCGGCGTGACTGCCGATCTGTTCCAGAAGATCGTCGCCGGAGCCGCGCTTGACGCCGGCGTTCAGGCGCAGCTCATACAGAAGATGGGCGCCGGTGCGGATCATCCCGTCGCGCTCGGTTTCCCGGAGGGGGACTACCTGAAAGGGCTCATCTGCCGCGTCGCCGACAGGTGACGTAGTGACGAGGTGGTTTCCTCATCCCTCCGCCCTCATCCCTCATCCCTTGGGCGGAACCGGGTCGGTTCCGCCCGGATGCCACGGCCCGCACCGCAGGATGCGCCTTACCGCGAGCCAGGAACCCTTGAGCGAGCCGTGGAGCTCGATCGCCTCGCGCGCGTAGCTCGAGCAGGTGGGGTAGAAGCGACACTGGCTGCCGAAGAAGGGCGATAGCAGCAGTTTGTAGCCGTCGATCAGGCGCAGAAGCAACCATTTCATCCGCGGCAGTATACTGCGCGGGCGCGCGCGCGCCGCACGACTGAAAGACATGTTCTCGATCCGCAATCTCAGACACGCCTACGACGGCGCCGCCGTGCTCGACGTGCCGGACTGGCAGGTCGGCCAGGGCTCGCAGTGGCTGGTGCTGGGGCCGTCCGGCAGCGGCAAGACCACGCTGCTGCACGCGTTGGCGGGGATACTCAGGCCGACCGCGGGCAGCGTCAGCATCGCCGGGCAGGACCTGGGCGCGCTGAGCGCGCGGGAACTCGACCGTTTCCGCGGCCGGCACGTCGGGATCGTCCTGCAGCGCCTTCACCTGATGACGAGTCTCAGCGTCCTCGACAACCTGTTGCTGGCGCAGTACCTGGCGGGGTTGCCGCAGGACCGCGGCCGGGCGCTGGAAGTGCTCGGCGGCCTCGGCCTCTCGGGCAAGACCGGCGCGTACCCGCACGAGCTGTCCTTCGGGCAGGCGCAGCGCGTCGCGGTGGCGCGCGCGACGGTGAACCGCCCGAAGCTGCTGCTCGCCGACGAGCCGACTTCCAACCTCGACGACGGGCGCTGCTTGCAGGTGCTCGAACTGTTGCAGCACCAGGCCCGAGCCTGCGACGCCACGCTGGTGATCGCCACCCACGACCAGCGCGTGAAGAGCCGCATGCCGGACCGGTTCGTGCTGGAAGGACGGCCATGAACCTGTTCACGCTGAGCTTCGGCTACCTGCGCGCGCGGCTGCTCAACACGGTGCTGAACGTGCTGCTGCTCGCGCTCGGAGTGGCGACGATCACGCTGCTGCTGCTCACCCTGCATCAGCTCGAGGAGCGCATGGGGCGCGACGCGCGCGGCATCGATCTCGTCGCCGGCGCCAAGGGCAGTCCGATGCAGGTGATCCTGTCGGCGATCTACCACCTCGACGTGCCCACCGGGAACATCCCGTTGAAGCAGGCGCAGGAAATCGCCAAGCACCGCATGGTGAAGAAGACCATCCCGCTCGCGCTGGGCGACAGCTACCGGGGTTTTCGCATCGTCGGCACGAACCACGATTACATCGCGCACTACGGCGGCAAGGTCGCGACGGGGCGGTTGTGGGAGAAACCGATGGAGGCGGTGATCGGCGCCGAGGTCGCGCAGCGGCTGGGGCACGCGGTCGGCGCCACCTTCACCGGCGCGCACGGGATCGCCGACGCCGGTTCCGACCACGGTGATGCGCCGTACCAGGTGGTCGGCGTGCTGGCGGCGAGCGGCACGGTGCTCGATCGACTGGTGCTGACCAGCATCGAAAGTGTCTGGCTGGTGCACGACGAGCACCAGGGGGCCGACGCGAAGGTGACGGAAGAGGACAAGGAGATCACCGCGCTGCTGATCCAGTACGCGACGCCGCTCGCCGCCGCGATGATGCCGCGCTACATCAACCAGAACAGCGAGATGCAGGCGGCCTCGCCCGCGTACGAGACCGCGCGCCTGTTCAGCGTGATCGGCGTGGGGGTGGACGTGCTGCGCGGTTTCGCGCTGGTGCTGATTTTTTCCGCCGGTCTCTCGCTGTTCATCGCGCTCACCAACGCGCTTGCCGAGCGCCGCTACGACCTCGCGCTGATGCGCGCGCTCGGCGCGAGCCCGGCGAAACTGATGGCGCTGATGCTGCTCGAAGGCGCGCTGCTCGCCGGCCTCGGCGCCGTGCTGGGGATTGCGGCCGGCCATGCGCTGACCGAGGTGCTGGGCTACGCCCTCAAGGCCGCCCAGCAGGTGGCGGTCACCGGCCGGGTCTGGCTCGTCGAGGAACTGTGGCTCGTCGGCATTGCGCTCGCGGTCGGGGTCGCCGCCGCGCTGCTGCCGGCGTGGCGCGCCTATCGCACCGACATCGCGCACACCCTCGCGCGCGGTTGAACCGGCCAAGCTCTCACCGCGGAGGGCGCGGGGGACGCGGAGGAGGGCGAAACAGAAATCCGATTTCCTTTCTAGGCGGGAACGGGGGCTTGACACGTAGTCTATGCTTGTCGGTAAGGAGGGTTGCCCATGAAGCAGGTGATCGCAATGGTTGCGGCAGGATTGCTGGTGCTGGGCGGGGCCGCGCTGGCCGCAGAGAAATCCGCCAGGAAGGACGACCCGGGGCACGTCAAGAAAGACGTTGCCGACCACCGTGCCATGGCGGAGGCACACCTCAATGCCGCGAAATGCCTCGAATCCGGCAAGACCGAGAAGGACTGCCATGCCCAGCTCGCGAAGGACTGCAAGGGGCTCGCGCTCGGGAAGGTCTGCGGCATGAAGCACCGGCACTGACGCGGCCGGGGTAGAATATTCGCCGTAACGAATGGAGGCTGCCATGAAGTACTTCATCGGATTCCTGGCGCTGCTGGCGGGCCTATATGCCCCGGCCTGGGCGCAGCAGAAGGGCATGCCCAGGGACATGGGCGTGATGGACAAGCCGCTGCCGCCGTCGCCCTACGCGATGAAGCCCCTGCCCGAGCTGAAAGGCGTGGTGTCGTGGAAGACGCTGGCCGACGTGAAGCCGGTCAAGCAGAACGACCGCTTCGTGCCGCAGTTCTCGAAGGACATCTCCGCGCTCGACCAGAAGGAAGTGAAGCTGCAGGGCTTCATGATGCCGCTCGACATGGGCGAGCGGCAGAAGCGTTTTCTCCTCGTCGCGCTGCCGCCCTCGTGCTCGTTCTGCCTGCCGGGCGGGCCCGACCAGCTGGTGGAAGTCGTCGCCAAGACCCCCGTGAAGTACGGCTTCGAGCCCGTCGTCGTCTCAGGCCGTTTCACCGTGCTGAAAGACGACCCGATGGGGCTCTACTACCGCCTCACCGACGCCAGCGCCGTCAGCCAGTAGCGGCGGTCTCTCTTCTCGTCGGGCCCGGCATTCCAACCGGCAGTCGGCGACCGGCGACCGGCAGTCGGGTGAATCCGGGGACCGGGCGGGAGGCCGTGGCCCGGGGCGATTCGATGGGATAGGCTTTCATCCTCCATCCATCGCAGCTGTTTTTCGCGCCCATGTCCCCGGAGGCTATTCAACTGTCGGCAGCGAATGGCGTCGAGACGCGCCGGCTCGCGGCGTTTCTCGCCGCCAGTCTGGCCCTGCACGCGGCGGTCGTGTTCGTCGCGCCCGAGCTGAAGTGGGACAGCGTCGCGTTCGAGCCGGCGGCGCTGGAAGTCAGGCTGCTCGGCACGGCGCCGTTGCCGGCCGCGGCGCTGCCGGATACCGCAGCGGAGCCACAGGTCGAGCCGAAGCGCGAGCTGGAGAAGGTCGCGCCGAAAACGGATAACCGGCAGGCGGCGTCTGCCCCGCCCTCGTCCCGGCCCGAGCCGCTCGTGGAGGGTTCTTTCCTCGTGGCGCCACCGACGCTGCCCGGCCCGCCGCCGCCCGAGGCGAAAGCCCCCAGCATTCCCGTGACGCCGCCCAGCTTCGACGCGGCCTATCTCAGCAACCCGCCGCCGGGCTATCCACCCGCGGCGCGCCGCGCCGGGCAGCAGGGCACCGTGACGCTGCGCGTGCTGGTGAAGCGCGACGGCCTGCCGCTGAAGGTGGAAGTGGAGAAATCGAGCGGCTCGTCCCATCTCGACGCCGCGGCGCGGGACACGGTCTGGGGCTGGCGCTTCGCGCCGGCGCGCCAGGGCGGCGACCCGATCGAATCCTGGGTGCTGGTGCCCGTTGTTTTTCGCCTGGAGGGAGGTTCGTAGAAGCGCGATTCGTGATTCGTGAATTGCGATTCGAGCAGCCGGCAGGGCCGGCGTTAGCCTCTATCACCCGTCACTCGTCACCGCGTCAAGACGAAAGGTTTCACGCCGAGCGCCTGGCTGATGCGGTCCGCCGCCTGGCGGGCCTCGGCCTCGTTGGCGTAGGGGCCCGCATGCACGCGAAACAGGCCGTCGCGCGCGTAGACGTGCAGGCTGTCCGGCAGTCCCGCCATCTGCGCGTTCATTCTCGCCAGAAAATTCTCGGCGTTGTCCCGGGAACCGAAAGCGCCCAGCTGCAGATATACGCCGCCTCCCTCCGTGGTAATCGGTACAGAAGACGGACTGGCGGCTGTAGGGGGCGGCGAAATCGCGACGGAGGATGCTGCGCCGGAGCCGACAGTCGGTTGGATTTCCATGTCAGGCAGCGGCGTGGTGCTGGACGCGCTTGCCTGCCGAGCGGGTGATGCTACAGGGGGTCGTGCGGCCGCAACCGTCGCGCCGCTGCCTCCGGGGATGATGGTTTCCACTTCCACCATCGCGCTGCCGCCGGCGAGCACGCCGATGCGGTGGGCGGCGGTGTAGGAGAGGTCGATCAGGCGGTTGTCGACGAAAGGCCCGCGGTCGTTCACGCGCACCACCACCGATTTTCCGTTCGCGAGGTTGGTGACGCGCGCATAGCTGGGAATCGGCAGCGTGGTATGCGCGGCGGTCATGGCGTACATGTCGTAGATCTCGCCCGAGGAAGTCTGCTTGCCGTGGTAGCGGCGTCCGTACCAGGTGGCAACGCCGCGCGCCTTGTACGGCGCGAGCTGCGTCATCGGCGTGTAGCTTTTTCCCATCACGACGTAGGGGCGCGCCGTGGCGGCGCGGATCGGTTCCAGGCGCGGCACGGCATCGGGAATGCTGTCGAGATTGGCGGGCGGGTTCGCGCCCGGGCCGTCGTCGAGGTAGTAGCCGCCGCCGCGCGTCGTCGTCGGTGGCGTGGATGTCGTGTCGCGCCTGGAAACGCTTCCACAACCCGCCAGCGTTGCCGCAATCAGCATGACGACGACGCAGTGAGGCGTGAGGCGTGAGGTGTGAGGCGCAAAGGCGCCGAACCTGCAACCGGGGATTTTCTGCTCCTTACGCCTCACTCCTCACTCCTCACGTTTGAACGAGTTTCTTGTGGCTGTGGATGCTCATCAGTATCCCCATGCCGATGCAGATGGAGACGAGGGAGGTGCCACCGTAGGAGACGAGGGGCAGCGGCACGCCGACCACCGGCAAAATGCCGCTCACCATGCCGATGTTGACGAAGGCATAGGTGAAGAAAGTGAGCGTGATCGCCCCGGCGAGCAGCCGCGTGAACATCGTCGGCGCGCTGGAGGTGATCAGCAGGCCGCGGCCGATCACCAGCAGGAACAGCGCGAGCAGGACCAGGTTGCCGACCAGGCCGAACTCCTCCGCGTAGACCGCGAAGATGAAGTCGGTGGTGCGCTCGGGGATGAAGTCGAGGTGGGTCTGGGTGCCGTTCATCCAGCCCTTGCCGAG
>CAZOQY010000098.1:0-5216 GCA_964581835.1 uncultured Streptomycetaceae bacterium
GCGGCCAAGGCATTTTACGCCTCCATCCGAACACTTGCATCGTGCGCGCTAACGTCCGCGTTTTGCCGCGCCGCACGCGCGGCGTAACAAGCTGGAGGCGTCGGTCAACAACGCGTTGTTAGAGCGCCACTCAAAATGAAGCATCGACTCACCTACGGCTCTAGTTGCCGCAATCGCTTCGCGGCAGACCGATCGCAAAGCCAAAAGACCAATGCGAGTACCAAGGCGATCGCAAAGGCGACGAAAGGCATGCTGTAGAGCATAAGCCCACCCATGCCAAGGTCGCGCCGACCGGTAGAGCTTTCCCATAGCAGTAGGACCGCAATAGTCACGATGGGAAGAAGCACGCTCGCGATCCCACCAAGGCGGCAACTCCGGCGAACAACCTCGGCGGGCCGCACCGTGCCTAACAGCGGCCATGCCAATGCGATACCAAAGGCCGCGACGGCAGTGACCACGTTGTAGGCTTTAGGAGGATCTTCGCCGGTAACGCCGAAGAAAAGATAAACCAGCTCAAACCACACGATCGCGCCGACCGGCAGCGCCAATCCCAAAGCTGAGAGATAGCGTATCCACGTCGTCATGGCCGGCCTTGGCGCTCTAACGTTCCGGTTCAGGCGTGCGCCGCTTTCGGCGCGTCGGCGCTGGAACCGGCGGTTAGAGCGCGATTCCTGAAAATGGCGATTACCCAAAATGCAAGAGCCGCAGCCAAGCCGACGCTGAAGAATATGAGCCCAAACGCGACATCCATTCCTCCAGTGGTAAGAGAAAATAATGCCGCTGCGGCAAGCGCAACCAGTATTCCACCGGCCGCCACTTGCCATAGGTTAAGCCACCCTCGAATTCGAAACACAATGAAAAGGGGTAGGCCAAAGGTGAAAGCAACGGGATAAGCGATGGATGCGCCAAAGAGGCCCAGCAGCGATGCTTCGGGGAGGCAGGAAGTTGTGTAAGTGACTGGGGCAACGGCCGCCTCCGCACATGGCCAAAGCATAAGCACCAGAATCCCAATGCCTGGTGCAAGAACAAATCCTGCGACTACGCGTAAGCCCTCAATGCGATTCATCTGTGAGCGCTCTAACGTGAAGTAGGTGGATTAAAAGTCGGTTTGTAAGTCGGCATTGTGCGCGTGACGTTGTCATCCTTCAAGACAGTCAAGGCGTTAGGAGTGAACGTTGTATAAAAATTCACGTTGAAATGCCGGCGGGGGATTTGTGTCTATGCTTTTGAGTTACGCGGCAGCCTGCTTGCGGCTTTCGCCCGCGATGATCGCCGTCAGTTCCCGCACGTCCTTCAGGTTCTCGAAGCCCTGGATCGCCGAGTAGAGCGGCCCGACGCGCTCCGCCGGCAGCACGCGCGCGGCGCAGTGGTCGAATTTTTCCTTCAGCAATGACGCCGGCAGCGGGTTTTCCGACGTGCGGCCCAGCGGCCGGTCGGTCTTGCCGGAGAGGACCTTGCCGCTCTTCAGCGTGATCTTCACTTCAGAGCCGAAATGGTTCTCCGCCGGGAACTGCGCGGTAGTGTAGGGGGCGGCGTGGATGCGCTTGAGCAGCTTCTTCACCGCCGGTTCTTCGTAGCCGTTGCCCTCGAAGTCGTCGATTGTCGCCCGGCGGTCGAGCACCGCGCGCGCCATGCAGTACTGCACGCTGAACTTGGCGTCGAGCGGGCTCATCGGCTCGGGGCGGTTGGTGTGCTCCAGGCGCCGCGAGTGGGTCCAGACGTCGATGCGCTCGATGTCGTCGGCCGCGGGCTTGTGCTCGCGCACGAGGCCGAGGATCACGTCGAGGGCGGGATGCGTGCTGCCGCAGCACGGATAGCTCTTGATCGCGATGCCGGGCTTCACGATGTCGAACGGCTTGCCCCAGGCTGGCAGGATCTTGCCGGCATCGTAGTTGCCGGCGCCGTTGAACACCTCGAAGAAGCCCTGCTTGTGCTCGAACGCCTTGTCGCCGGCGGTGAAGCCGTCGCGCGCGAGCAGCGCGGCGAAGAGGCCGCTGCGGGTGCAGTGGCCGACGTGCAGCGGCTTCACCATGGTGCCGAAGTTGGCCTTGAGCCCGGAGGCGAGCGACGCCGCGATGGCGAGCGCGGTCGCGGTCTTTTCCCCGGACAGGCCGAGCAGCTTCGAGCAGGCCGCGGCGGAGCCGAACACGCCGAGCGTCGCGGTCGGGTGCCAGCCCTTGGTGGAGTGGTAAAATTGCACCCCCCACGCGAAAATGCACTCGGTTTCGAAGCCGGCGACGTAGGCGGTGATGAAGTCGCGCCCGCTCGCGCCCATTTCGTCCGCCAGCGCGAACAGCGCCGGCAGCAACGGCGCCGACGGATGGCCGCCGATGGTGTTGTTGCAGTCGTCGAAATCGAGCGCGTGCGACGCGGTGCCGTTCACCAGCGCGGCGTCGAGCGCGCCGATGCGCCGGTTGCCGCCGAAGACCAGGCTCGCGCCGGAGGAGCCGCCGGTGACGACGCCGGCCACGATGCGCGCGCAGTCCTCCTTCGCGCCGGCGAGCGTGACGCCCACCGTGTCGAGGATGCCGACCTTCGCCCAGTGGATCGCCTCGGGCGGCAGGTCCTCGTAGCGCAGCGCGCAGATCCGTTTCGCCAGTTCCTGTGTCAGTGTCATGGGGGCATCCGTCCGTCGTGGGTTGTTACTCGGGCTTCATCCCGATCTGCTTGATGATCTTCGAATACTTCTCGATTTCCGATTTTACGAGCGCGCCGAATTCCGCGGGCGAGTTGCCGACCGCGTCGGCGCCGTCGGCGGCGAGCTTGTCCTTGACCTCGGGCAGCTGCAGCTGGCGCGCGATCTCCTTGCTGAGGCGGTTGACGATCGCGGGCGGGGTCTTCGCCGGCGCAAGCATGCCGTACCACTGCGTGATCGCGTAACCCGGCATGCCCGATTCCTGCATCGTCGGCAGGTCCGGCGTGCCGTGCCAGCGCGCCGGCGTGGTGATCGCCAGCATGCGCAGCTTGCCGGACTTCACGTGCGGCATCGTCAGCAGCAGGCTGCCCAGCATCATCTGGCAGCGCCCGGCGATGAGGTCGAGCGTCGCCGGCGCGCCGCCCTTGTACGGCACGTGCACCATGTCGAACCCGCCGATCGAACCGATCCAGGCGGCGCCGAGGTGGGCGCTGCTGCCGGAGCCCGCCGAGGCGTACACGAGACTGCCCGTCTTGGCCTTGCCGTAGGCGACGAATTCCTTGATGTTCTTGGCCGGCACCGAAGGATGGACCACCACGACGTAGGGCTGGCTCGTCGCCTGCGTGATCGCGGTGAGGTCCCGTGTCAGGTCGTAGGGCAGCTTGGGCGCGAGGCCCACGCCGATCGCATGGTTCGTAGTGACCATGGTGATGGTATAGCCGTCCGGCGCGGATTTGGCCGCGATGTCCATGCCGATGGTGCCGTTGGCGCCCGCGCGGTTGTCCACCACGACCGTCTGTCCCAGGCTTTCGGTGAGCTTGATGGCCACCGCCCGCGCCGTGATGTCGGTGCCGCCGCCGGGCGGGAACGGGACGATCAGCCGGATCGGCCGCGTCGGGTAGTTTTGCGCCGTCGCGGCCTGTCCAGCGAGCAGGAGCGCGAAGGAAATCGGAACGCTCAATTTCACCAGGCGCAAAACTAAATGAAGAGACGGGAACAGGAAAATCGGGATCGTCCGTTGTTTCATGTCTGTCCTTTTGATGATGTTGTGATGTTTTTCATGTGAGGATTTCGTCGCAGACGAAATCCTCAGGGTATTTCGATGTCCATCAGCGGCGCATATTGCTGGCCGCCGTGGCCGTCGCTGTCGCGCGGGTCGCCCTGGAACACCGGGCGCGGTATCGAGGCCTTGATCGCCAGGGCATTATCGCAGAGAAAAAATTTTACCTGGCTGGCAGATAGCCCATAGCGTAGCGCGACAGTTTCCCGAGTCAGCGCGCCGGACTCTTTGACGCGTCGATACGTCGACGCGTCATCGAACATGATGTCGAAGGTGAGCTCGAACGGGCCGGCGTTCTTGCTGCGGATCAGCCGCGCGAGGCTCGCAAGCGCGGTCATTGTCCCTGCTCCGAACAGACAGGATTCACGGGATTCCTTGAACAAAAGATCGCAAACCCGTAAAAAACGTTAATGGACATGATTAACAAGATTAACAAGATTAGAACTCACAAAAGAAGAAGGAAAAGCGGTTTTTGATTGAATCTTGTAAATCTTGTTAATCCTGTCTATTAATGCGCTTGGCGGGTTTGACGGTTTTCAATGCGTAGCTCGTGCATCCTGTCCATGCCTGCTCTTTGACTCGCGCGCACCAACTTCGAAGAGTTCCATCGGGAACATCTCGCACGGCTCGTCCGGTTCGACCACGTGGTTGACGTTGAAGCGGTAGACCGCGCCGCGGTCGAGGTGGTTGTAGGGGCAGGCGAGGGCGGTGATGAGGCCGCTCCACTCGGGGATCGGCAGGTGCAGCGCCTGGTGGCGGGTGATGCCGGCGATGGTGCTGGCGATTTCCTGCGTTGGCGCGGTGATCTCGAACGACAGGCACAGCTCGTGAGAGCGGATTTCCTTCACCGGCTCGAGCGCGCCCATGGTGCCGTTCTTGCCGTAGATGCGGATGAACAGCAGGTAGTCCTCGCGCGCGAGCCTGTCGCCGTAGACCATCTTCACGCGGGCGTGGATTTTCTCTTCCAGGCGCGCGATCCAGTCGTCGATCTGGCGGATGATGAACGGGTCGCGCACCGAGCCGATGAGGATGCTCTGGTAGCCGGCCTTTTCGGCGCCTTCGAGCTTGACCGTGTAGCGCTGCGCCGGGATGTACCGGCTGCCCGAGACTTTGACCGAGCGCGGCGTCAGCGCTTCGTAGCGCGAGTCCGTGAGATCGAGCGTGCCCGAGCACTCCACCAGCCGGAAGGGGTCGGCGTTCTCGTAGAGGCTGTGCGAGGCGATGCTCTGCGGCGTGCAGGTGAGGTCGGGATCCGGCGCCTCGACGACGAAGTGGTCCTTGCGCACCCACGCGAACATGCAGTCCGGCGTCTTGCGCTGGACCACCGAGGCCGCGCCGCACTCGAGGATCTTGGCGGCGTGCCACGCGAGCCCCTCGGGGAAGCCGCGCATGACCGGCATCGAGGCGAAGATGGCGGTGTCGCTCGCCCGTCCCGCGATGACGACGTCGGCGCCGGCTTCCATGGCGCGGATGAAGGGCTCGGCGCCCATCATGCCGACGATGTGCTCGCTGCGGTCGATG
>CAZOQY010000098.1:5316-10302 GCA_964581835.1 uncultured Streptomycetaceae bacterium
CGTCCCGAGCCGAGATAGGCCGGACCGGGATCGGTGGAGCCGGCATCGCAGCCGATGACGTGCGGCTTCTGCGCCAGCGCCTTCTCGAAAGAGCTTTCGACGAAGCCCGAGCCGCAGACGCCGGTCGGGGACAGTATGCGCAATTCGTCCATGCCGCTCTGGAAATCCGGTTCGTTTACGCCACGACGTATAATGATCGGCCGTTTCGATAATAACACTGCGTGGAGCCGACCATGAAGCTTGCAAGCGCGTTCGTCCGCATTGCGGTCGCCCTGCTGCTGGGCTTGGTCCCGGCGCAGGCGGCGCAGTACCCGGAGAGAGCCGTCGAGGCCGTAGCGGCCGCGAATCCGGGCGGCGGGCTCGACCTGGTGGCGCGCGCGCTCGAGAGCACGCTGCGCGACGAGAAGCTGTTCAACGCGACGATCGCCGTCAGGAACATGGGCGGCGCCGGCGGCAATCTCGCCAGGACCTACGTCCACCAGAAGAAGGGCGATCCCCATTTCATCTACATCGAGTCGAACCGCATCTACGTGAACCGCATCGTCGGCACCACCCCACTGGGCATCAACGACGTGACGCCGCTCGCGCGGCTGGTGACCGAGTACCTGGTGTGGGCGGTGCGCGCGGATTCGCCGATCAGGACGGCGCGCGAGGTGCTCGACCGGCTGAAAGCCGACCCGGCGGCGGTGACCTTCGGCGTCGGCACCACGCCGAGCAACGACCAGATGAACATCCTGCGCCCGGCGATGGCGTACGGGATCGACCCCAGGGCGCTCAAGGTCGCCAGCTTCAAGAGCGGCGGCGATCTCACCATCCAGCTGCTCGGCGGCCACGTGCCGGTGATCTCGACCGGGCTGTCCGAGCTGATCGAGCAGGCGAAGGCCGGCCAGGTGCGGCTGATCGCGATCTCGGCGCCCGCTCCGGTCGCCGGCGAGTTCTCGAAGGTGCCGACGTGGAAATCGATGGGCATCGACCTCACCATCCTGCACTGGCGCGGCCTGTTCGCGCCCCCGGGCATCCCGGCCGAGGCGGTGAAGTACTGGGACCAGACGTTGTCGAAAATGGTCAGGACCGATTCCTGGAAGAAGGTCCTGGACCGTTACCAGTGGTTCGACGCCTACGCCGACTCGGCGACGTTCCGCCGCGACCTCGAGCAGGAGAACAAGGTCTACCTGGACATCCTGACGCAGCTCGGCATGGCCAGGGGCCCGGCGAAATAAGGAGACGCGATGGTGCTGCTCTACGATCCGACCGCGCCGCGCGGCGACGAGCCGGGAGAGGCGGGCGAGAAGCTCGCCACGCTCGCCGGCAAGGTGGTGGGCTTCATCGACAACGCCAAGCCCAACTTCGACCATCTCGTCGACGATCTCGCCGAGGTGCTGGTCGCCCGCTACGGCGTCGCCCGCGTCGTGAAGCGCCGCAAGCAGTCGGCCTCGGTGCCGGCGCCGGAAGAAGTGGTAAGGGAGCTCGCCAGTGAGTGCGACGTGGTGATCGCCGGCTCCGGCGACTGAGGGTCCTGCGCGTCGTGGAGTGTCCACGACAGTGTAGAGATAGCGAAGCAGGGGCGCGCCGCCGTGACCGTCTGCTCCACCGCGTTCCTCACGCTCGGCCGCGCGCAGGCGAAAGCGCTCGGCAATCCCCGGTTGCCGATCGCCGTGATTCCGCATCCCTTCGGCCTGCGCTCGCGCGACGAAGTGCGCGCCATGGCCGGGCAGTGCGCAGCCGATATCGTGACGCTCGTAACGCGGAATAATCATGGCTAAAGATGAAGGGGTTACGGTAAGGAAGCCCGCGAGCGACGAAGCGCGGGCTTCCTTGTTCGAGGCGCCCGACGACATCGAGGCCGTCAACCGGCTCTATCGCGACCGCCGGTGGGGCGACGGCCTGCCGATCGTGCCGCCGACCGTCGAGCGCGTCGGGCGCATGCTGGCGTGCACGCGCCGCAAGCCCGACGAGATCGTGGCGCGGGTCGCGCCGGGATTCGGCGCGGCGACCGTCGAGCGCATCGCCGTCAACGCCGTGATGGCGGGCTGCGACCCCGAGTACCTGCCGGTCGTCATCGCCGCGGTCGAGGCGGCGGCGGATCCCGAATTCAACCTGCAGGGCATACAGGCCACGACCAATTCGGTCGCGGTGTGGGTGATCGTCAACGGCCCGGCGGCGCAGCGCCTCGGCGTCAACGGCACGTTCAACTGCCTGGGGCAGGGCGCGTGGGCCAACGCGACGATCGGGCGCGCGCTGCGCCTGGTGCTGCAGAACTGCGGCGGCGCGCTGCCGGGGGAGATGGACCGCGCGACGCACGGCCAGCCGGGCAAGTACACGTTTTGCTGCGCCGAGAACGAAGAGGCGAACCCGTGGGAGCCGCTGCACGTGGAGCGCGGTTTCCGCCGCGAGGCGAGCACGGTGACGGTGGTCGGCGCCGAGGGCACCATGAACATGAACACACACGCCAAGGACCCGGAGGAGCTGATCCGCGCGTTTACCGAGACGATGCAGCATCCGCCGAGCAACGAGTACTGCCACGGCGGCGAGCCGTGGCTGATCCTGCCGCCGGAGCACGCGGATATCCTGAAGGCGGGCGGGCTCACCAAGGCGGAGGTGAAGCGCCGGTTGTGGGAGGGCTCGAAGATGCCGGCGCGGCGCATGACCGCGAAGGACCTGCTGCGCGTGGAAGCCTCGCGCACGAAGGAACTGGGGAAAATCGGGCCCGACACGCTGCTGCCCATCTCGCAGCGCCCCGAGGACATCGGCCTCGTCGTCGCCGGCGGGCCGGGCACGCACACGGTTTACGTGCCGTGCTTCGGCAATTCCCGCGCGGTCACGCGTGAAATTGCGGAATAGTCCGTAATTTCAAAATTGAATAGGAAAATGATCGGATTCCCCATCATTTTTCGCGGCCACGCGAAAAATGGCGGAAGAGAGTGGGAGTCGAACCCACACAGAACCGCAAGCGGCCCTAACCGGGTTTGAAGTCCGGCCGCCCCACCGGGGGCGATTCCCTTCCGTTCAGGAATCTCCGCGCTGTCGCTTGCACGGAGATTCCTGAAAGCAGGTGTGAAGAATAAACGAGAAACGAGCAACGAGTAACGAGTAACGAATCACTCCTTCAGCCGCAAGGCGACCGCTTGCGCCGCGCGCTCGCCCTCGGCGGCGGCATCCTTGAGCAGGCCACTGTAACCCGCCCGCACTGCACCGACTGCCCAGATTCCCTTCATCGCGGTTTCGAGCGCGTCGTTCGTGACGAGGTGGCCGCCCGCGTCGCGGGCGATGCCGGCCGGCGCGAACGCCGCGTTGGGCTCGAGACCGATGTAGGCAAACACGCCGGCGCAGGCGATGTCCTCCGTCTTGCCGTCCGCGCTCTTCACCCGCACCTTCTCGACCATTTTACCGCCGAGGATCGCGTCCACCGTGGTCTTCCACATGATGGAGATTTTCGGGTTGGCGGCGGCCTGCTCGGCAAGGTGCTTGCGCGCGCGCAGCCGGTCGCCGCGATGGACGACTCGCACCTTGCTGCAGTATTTCGCCAGCACCAGCGCTTCCTGCATGGCGGAATCGCCGCCGCCGACCACGATCGCCTTTTCGTTCATGTACATGGGTGCATCGCAGTCGGCGCAATGGGAAACGCCGCGCCCCTCGAACTCGTCCTCGCCGGGGACGCCCAGCTTCTTCAGCCGCGCGCCGGAGGCGATGACCACCTGGCGCGTGCCGTACTTGCCGCCGGCGCCGGTCCTGATTTCGAACCCCGTTCCCGCGGGGCCGATGGCGGCGGCTTCCTCCTGGACGCTCGTCACGCCGGCTTCGGAACTGGCCGTCATGAGTTCCGAGGCGAACTCGGTTCCCGATTCGCGGCCGGGATAGCCGTCGAGCTCGTTCACGTTCAGCACGAGCCCGCCGAACAGGGTGGATTCGAGGGTGGCAACCCGCAATCCGGCACGGGCGGCATGGCCCGCGCAGGCAAGTCCGGCGACGCCTTCGCCGATCACGATCAGGTCGAAACTCTGTGCCATGTTGATCCTTTACCTTTTGTATGGGGGCCGCTGGGGCGCGTGCGCTGTTTTTGCCGTGGCTCCGGATGGATTCGACGGCTTGGGAGCGGGTCGCGACGCCGGCTCGGCGGCCCCCAGTATGGGCACGAAATCCTTGCGTGCCTTGCGCGCGTCGCCGATGCGCTGCGTGATGGCCAGCGTGTCGAGGAACTCCAGGATCTCGATGGCGAGGCTCCTGCCGACGCCGGTGGCGTCGCGGTACTGCGCGGCCGTGAAGCCGTTCGGGTTGGCGCGCGCGAGCGCGTGCGCGGTCGCGGCGAGCGTGGCGAGGGTGGCGCGCGGGTAGAAGCGGTCCGGCGGCACGCGCATCACTTCGCCGCTGCGGCTTTTCCGGTGCAGAAAATCCTTGAGCGCGGCTTCCTTGAGCTTGAGGACGGCGGCGAGTTCTGCCACCGGGGGCGTCGTGAAACCCGCCGCCTGCAACGCGGGCAGCACGAGCTGCCACAGGCGCTGGTCCTCGGGATTGGAGGTGGCGTCGTGCCCGGGCGCGCGCAGGACGTTGCTCGCGATTTCCAGCTTGCGCTCGTCCGCCAGCTCGCGCACGAGGGCCTGGAACGCTTCCGCCGGCAGTTGCGGGGCAAGCTGCTTGCGCAATGCGGCGGCCTCCATGCCGACCGCCTGCGGCTGCGCCCGGTGGAAATCGCGCACGGCGGCCGGGATTTTCTCGCGCAGGCCGTCGCGCAGCGCCCGCGTGATGCCGGTGCGGCCTTCCTTGCCGAGCGCGACGACGCCGGCTGCGGCGTACAGAACGCCGGCACGTTCCGGCTTGAGATTGAACATGCGCTCGAAGCGGGCCAGGTCCACGCCCGGCGCCGAATCTTTCAGCATGGCGGCAAGCGCCGACTCGGGCGAGCCCTGCTCGAGCGCGTCGAGCTCCGCCAGCCGGGCGTCCGAGGCGCGCCGCGCCGCGCGGGCGAACGGGTCGAGCACCACGCCGCCG
>CAZOQY010000099.1:0-5718 GCA_964581835.1 uncultured Streptomycetaceae bacterium
CGCAGGCGCGAGCACAGCGAGCACATGGTCTTGCCCTCGGGTATGACCCGCTTCACGGTGCTGTAGGTGTCCTGCTCCTCGATGCGGAACGGCACGCCGAGGCGCGTGAGGTACTCGGGCAGCACGTGTTCGGGAAAACCCGGTTGCTTCTGGTCGAGATTCACCGCCACGAGGTCGAAGTTGACCGGTGCGCGCTCGCGCAGGTAGAGCAGCATGTCGAGCAGCCCGTAGCTGTCCTTGCCACCGGACAGGCACACCATCACCTTGTCGCCGTCCTCGATCATGTCGTAGTCGGCGATGGCCTCGCCCGTCAAGCGCCGCAGGCGCTTCACCAGCTTGTTGCCCTCGTACGAGTCCTTGCGCTCGCGGTTGCTGCGCGGCATGACGCGTATGACTGTCGTTTCCATATCATTCACCTGAAAATGCGTGATTCGTGAGTCGTGATTGGTGATTCGACCCCGGCTGCCCGGCTCCCGCCGGCTTGATCGATTCACGATTCACGAATCACGATTCATGCTGTTAAAAACTCACGCTACGCCCGCCGTCCACCGCGAGTATCTGGCCGGTCACGTAGGGCGCGTCGGCAAGCAGGAATTGTACTGCCCTGGCAATGTCGTCCGGCTCGCCGATGCGTTTCAACGCGCTCTGGTTGATGATGCGCTGGCGCGATACCTCGTCGCGCCAGCTCTCGTCGTCGGGCCACAGGATGGTGCCGGGCGCAATCCCGTTCACCCGCACCTCGGGGCCGAGGTCGCGCGCGAGCGCGCGCGTCAGCGCGGCCAGCCCGCCCTTGGCCGCGGTGTAGACCGCGTGGTTGCGCATCGGCAGCTCGGCGTGGATGTCGACCAGGTTGACGATGCAGCCGTGGTTCTTCCGCAGCTCGGGCGCGGCCGCCTGGGCAAGAAACAGCGGCGCCTTGAGATTGGTGCCGACGAGATCGTCCCACGCCTGCTCGGTGATCTCGCCGACCGGCGTGGGAAAAAAGCTCGATGCATTGTTGACGAGCGCGTCGAGCCGGTCGAAATGCTTCAGCACCGCCTTGACGAGCTGGGTGCAGGCGGAAACCTTGAGCAGGTCGGCCTGCGCGACCGCGACCGAATCGGCGCGGCGCGCGTTGAGTTCCACCTGCAGCGCGCGCGCTTCGATGGCGGAGGCGCGGTAATGCACGAGCAGGCTCGCGCCGGCCGCATGCAGGCGGCGGCAGATGGCCGCGCCGACGCGCTTGGCGCCGCCGGTGACAAGAACCGTTTTGCCCTGCAACGGGAGCGCCGTCATGGTCATGGGTTGCGGGAATGAGACTGCCCAGACCGGCGATTCTACCGGATTGGCCGCTCGTTCCTGCGATGCAGGTTGATTTGGAACAAGGACAACGCAGGACGGTTCGGTAGAATACCGCGACCCCCATTTTCCCCCGTACCCGTCCATGACCTGGATCAAGCAACACCCGCGGCTTGTCCTCGCCGTCGTCGTCGCGCTCGCGCTCGCCGGTTTCGCGGCGGTCCGCAAGCTCCAGGGACCCGCGGTGGAAACCGCGCGCGTCGTGGCAGGGCCCATCGAGCATTCGATCGTGGTAAGCGGGCGCGTGCAGGCGCCGCACCGGGTCGAGATCGGCTCGGTCATCACCGCCCGGGTGGAAAAGGTGACGGTCGAGGAAGGCGCGAAGGTGGAAGCCGGCCAGCCGCTCATCCTGCTCGAAACCGGCGAATTGCGCGCCAGCCTCGCGCAGGCAAGCGCCGCTGAAGCCTCGGCGCAGGCGCGCCTGACGGCGGTACGCGAGCTGAGCCTGCCGCAATCCGCCGACGCGGTGGCCCAGGCGGAAGCGCAGTTCAACTTCGCCGAGCAGGAGTACCGCCGTACGCGCGACCTTCATGCGAAAGGCTTCCTGAGCGTCGCCCGCCTGCAGGACACGGAACGGCAACTGGCCGTTGCAAAAAGCCAGCTCGAAACGGCGCGCACCCAGGCCAAGGCGCAGGGCACCCAGGGCGTCCAGGCGCGGGAAGCGGCGACGCGCCTGCAGGAAGCGGCCGCGGCGCGCGGCGTCGCCGAATCGAAACTTGCGCAGACGACGATCCGCGCCTCCGTGCCCGGCACGGTCCTCGTTCGGGCGGTTGAGCCCGGCGACATCGTGAGCCCGGGCAAGCGGCTGCTGGTGCTCGACTCCGCGGGCGAGACGCGGTTGACCGCCCAGATCGACGAGAAGAACCTGCCCCACTTGCGCATCGGGCAGCAGGCCGTCGCGTCGAGCGAGGCTTTCCCCGGCGAGCGCTTCAAGGCAACGCTCTATTACGTGAGCCCCGCCGTGGACGTGACGCGCGGGTCGGTCGAGGCGCGCTTCCGCGTGCCCGAGCCGCCATCCCATCTGCGGGCCGACATGACGGTTTCGATCGACATCGGCGTTGCGCGCAAGGAGCGCGCGCTCACGGTACCTGCCGAGGCCGTGCGCGAGTCCGGGGGCGTGCGCAGCGCGCAGGTAGTGCGCGACGGGCGCGTTGCCTCGGCAAAAGTCGAGACCGGCACGCAATCTGCCTCCCGCGTCGAGATCGTATCGGGACTGGGCGAAGGGGACATGGTGCTGCTGACGCGGGGCGTCGCCGACGGTTCCCGCGTGCGGCCGCGCGAGACGAAGCGATGATGCGGTTCGAATGGACGGTGGCCCTGCGCTTCCTGCGCGAAGGAGGGTTGCAGACCGCGCTCATCATCGCGGGCTCGACCGTCGGCATCTCGGTGATCGTATTCATCAGCGGTTTCCTCGGCGACCTGCAGCGCGACCTGATAAAGCGCACGCTCGGCGTGCAGCCGGGCATCATCGTGCGGCCGGCCGAGGAAATCGCCCGCCCGCTGCGCGGCGGCGGCGCAGCGGCAATCGAGCAGGTGCAGGCCCGCGCCCAGCGCCTGCGCTCGGTCGACCAGTGGCAGGCGCTCCAGGCGGAACTCGAGGCGATGCCCGGCATCCGCGCCGTCTCGCCGGTCGCCGCCGGGCCGGGGCTCGTCACGCGCGGCGACGTGAACAAGTCGGTCACCATCACCGGCATCGTCCCCGGCCGCTACGTCGTGGTGACGCGGCTCAACGAGAAGCTCGTCGCCGGCGACCTGCGCCTGAATCCCGGCGACACCGTGATCGGGACCGACCTCGCCCGGGACCTCGGCGTCGCGATCGGCGACAAGGTGCGCCTGTCGACGCCGAGTTCGGCAGGCGATGCCTATCAGGTGCGCGGCATCTACGACCTGGGCCAGCGCAGTCTCAATCGCGCCTATGCCTACGTCGCGCTGCCCGCCGCGCAGGCGCTGCTCAACCTGCCGGGCGGCGTATCCAGCGTCGAGCTCGCCGTGGACGACCTGTTCGGGGCCGAGCGCCTGGCTGCGCGGCTGCAGGCGCGGATGCCGCATGAAGTCGAAAGCTGGATGAAAGCAAACAGCCAGTTGCGGACCGCGCTCGACAACCAGACCGTCATGACGCTGTTGGTGCGGTTTTTTCTCGCGCTGGTCGTCGCGATCGGCGTGTCGAGCGTGCTGATCGTATCGGTCGTGCAGAAAACCCGCGAAATCGGCATCCTGCGGGCGATGGGCGCCTCGCGCGGGCGAATCCTGCGGGTATTCCTGACGCAGGGCGTGCTGATCGGCGCCGCCGGCGCGATCCTGGGCAGCGCGTGCGGATACCTGCTCACTTCAATCATGGGCGAAGTGCTGCGCGCGGACGACGGCGCGCCGCTGTTCACGGCGCATTTCGACCTGGCGCTGTACCTCTATACCCTGATCGGGGCGACCATCCTCGGCCTCATCGCGGCGGTGATGCCGGCGCGCCGTGCGGCCAGCCTCGATCCCGCGCAGGCGATCCGGCTGTGAAGCCGGCTGTGAAGCCCGATTCGAACCCGGCGGCAGGGCCCGCGGTCATCGACCTGAGGAACATCCACAAGACCTACAACGAGGGCACCCCGGTCGCGGTCGAGGTGCTGCACGGCATCGATATCGCCATCAGCGGCGGCGAATTCGCCTGCCTGATCGGCCCTTCAGGTTCCGGCAAGAGCACGCTGCTCAACCTGATCGGCCTGCTGGAATGGCCGAGCGCGGGGTCGTACCATCTCCAGGGCCGCCCGATCGAGCAGGCCGACGACGACGAGCGCACCCGGGCGCGGCTGGAGACGCTCGGCTTCGTTTTCCAGTTCCATCACCTGCTGCCGGCGTTCTCCGCGATCGAGAACGTGATGATGCCCGGCCTCATGCGCTACGGCGCCTACACCCCGGAGCAGCGCGCGAACGCCGCGGAGCTGCTTGCGGCGGTCGGTCTCGGCGACGCGCTGCACAAGCGCCCGCCCGAGCTCTCCGGTGGAATGCAGCAGCGCGTTGCCATTGCCCGCGCGCTCGCGCTCGCGCCCGATCTCGTTCTCGCCGACGAGCCCACGGGCAACCTCGACACGCACGCCGCCGACGGCGTGTTCGAGCTGATGCGGCGCTTCAACGAAACCCGGGGCACCGCGTTCCTGATCGTCACGCACGACCCGCGACTCGCCGCGCGCTGCGACCGGGTGATTGAATTGCGCGACGGCGTCATCGTCAGCGACGCCCCGCCCGGCCAAGGCCGGCCTCAATGATGGAACTGCCCGCGCCCACCGAGGAAGCCCGCGCGCACAGCGCGCTGGTCTGCGGGCGAGTGCGGCGCGAGATCGAGTCGAACGGCGGCTGGATCAGCTTCGCGCGTTACGTCGAGCTGGCGCTCTACGAGCCGGGGCTTGGCTACTACATGGCCGGCGCGCGCAAGCTCGGGCGCGACGGTGATTTCGTCACCGCGCCGGAGATTTCGCCGCTGTTCGGGCGCACGCTGGCGCGCCAGCTGCACGCGCTGATGCAGTCCGGCCTCAACGACGTGCTGGAGATCGGCGCGGGCCGCGGCGCGCTCGCCTCCGACCTGCTGCTCGAACTCGAGCGGCTCGGGGCCGCGCCGCGGCGCTACCTGATGCTCGAGATCTCGCCCGACCTGCGCGACCGCTCCCGCGACACGCTCGCCGCGCGCGCGCCGCACCTGCTCGAGCGCGTGGCATGGTTGAACCGGCTGCCGCCGGAATTCACCGGTGTTGTGATCGGCAACGAAGTGCTGGACGCAATGCCCGCCGCCGTTCTGCGGAGAGAGGGCGGGAACGTCGTGGAAATGGGCGTCACCCTCGAGAACGGACAACTCGCGTGGGCATCCAGGCCCGCGTCGTTCCCGCCCAACGCGATCAACCCGGCATGGTTCCCGGAAAACGGCTATCGCAGCGAGGTTCAATTGGCCGCGCGCGGCTTCGTCCGCAGCCTGGGCGCCGCGCTCGCGCGCGGCGTGGCGCTCTTCTTCGACTACGGTTTCCCGCGCCGGGAGTACTATCACCCGCAGCGCGCGAACGGCACGCTGATGTGCCATTACCGGCACCGCGCTCACGACGATCCCTTCTTCCTGCCCGGCCTGCAGGACATCACCACGCACGTGGACTTCACGGCCATCGCGGAAACCGGCCGCGAAGCGGGGCTCGACCTCCTCGGCTACACCAGCCAGGCGCAGTTCCTGGTGAACTGCGGCATCACCGATGTCCTGGCCGAAACACCCGCCGAAAGCGTCGCGGCCTATGCGCCGCTCGCGGCCGGGGCGCAGAAGCTGCTCTCCCCCGCCGAAATGGGCGAGCTTTTCAAAGTGATCGCGCTGGGCCGCGGCGTGCCCGCGCCGCTCGCCGGCTTCGCGAGCGGCGACCG
>CAZOQY010000099.1:5818-10251 GCA_964581835.1 uncultured Streptomycetaceae bacterium
TCGCGCTGGGCCGCGGCGTGCCCGCGCCGCTCGCCGGCTTCGCGAGCGGCGACCGGCGCCACACGCTTTGACCGGTGATTGGTGGATTGTGGCTGGTGGATGGTAGAACGTAGAATTCCCTCGATGCCCGGTCACCAGTACCTGCTGCGCCTGTTCGGCGCCTTTGCCCTCGGCGTGGCGTGCGCGCCCGCCGTGGCGGCGGACCCCGCCGCGGGGTCCGCGTCGGTCGAGCGCGCCAAGTACCTGTGGGCGCAAAGCCCGCACGGCCGGATGCTGGAACGCATCCTGCCGCCCTCGATCGAACCCCGGCAGCTGCCCGAGCCCGGTTCCGACGGCGCCCGGCTCACCGCGCGCTACTGCGTGCAATGCCATTACCTGCCCAACCCGCAGATGCACACGGCGGACAAATGGACCACCACCGTCGTGCGCATGGTCTGGCGCATGGAAGGCAAGGGCAACCTCGGCCCGCTGATGAAGGAAATGATGGACAACGTGCAGGCGCCGGGCGAGCAGGAGGTCGCGGTGCTGACCGCGTACCTGAAAAAGCACGGACAGAAGGAGATGGACCCGGCGCATCCCGCGTTGAAAACCGAGCCGGGCAGAATGTTCAGCATCGCCTGCACGCAGTGCCACGCCCTGCCCGATCCCCGGCAGCACAGCGCGCGCGAATGGCCGGGCGTCGTCGAGCGCATGAAGCGCCACATGGCCTGGGCCAACACGGTGGTCGGGCCCGACGCCCTCAGGACCAACCCGGTGCTCGACACCGGCGAGATCGTGCGCTTCCTCCAGCGCCACGCCCGCGGCGACGCCCGATAGACGACCGCCACATAGTCCACGCATTAGTCCACGCATTAGTCCACGCATTAGTCCACGCATTAGTCCAAATGGTGCGAGCGACCGCTCCTCAATCGCGCCATCTCTCTCTACAATCGGGGCCTGCCATGAGGTTCCGCTTCGCCCGACTGCCGCTCGTCTTCGCCCTGTCGCTGGTCGCCGCGGCGCCCGCGGCCGCCGCCGAACGCTACCCGTCGCGCCCGATCCGCCTGATCATCCCGAGCGGCGCTGGCGGCATCACCGACATCCTCGGGCGCGTCCTTGCGCCGAAACTGACCGAGAGTTTCGGTCAGCAGGTGGTCGTGGACAACCGCCCCGGCGCAAGCGGCATCGTCGGCTCGCAGATCGTCGCGAAAGCCGCGCCCGACGGCTACACCCTGCTGATGGTGTTTCCTTCCCACCCGGTCAACCCGAGCCTCTATCCCGACATCCCGTTCGACACCATCAAGGCGTTCGCGCCGGTCACGCTGGTGAGCGCGGTCTCGCCGGTGCTGATCGTCAACAGCCAGTTTCCCGCAAGATCGGTGGCGGAACTGATCGCGATCGCGAAAGAGAAGCCGGGACAGCTCAACCATGGTTCGGTCGGCTCGAGCAGCATGGGCCATCTCGGCGCGGAACTGTTCCGCTCGATGGCCGGCATCAAGTTCGCGCTGGTCACGTACAAGGGCGCGCCGCAGGTGCTGGCGGCGCTGCTCTCCGGCGAAATCCAGTTCTACCTGATCGGCTCGGCCGGCACGGTCGTGCCCCAGGTCAAGGCGGGCCGCATCCGGGCGCTCGGCGTCGGCGCGAAGCAGCGCATCGCGGCGCTGCCCGACGTGCCGTCGATCTCGGAGACGCTGCCCGGCTACGAGGCGCGCGGCTGGAACGGCATCCTCGCGCCGGCGGGAACCCCGAAGCCGGTGATCGATCGCCTGAACCGCGAGATCGTCAAAGTCGTCCGTTCGCCGGAATTCGGCCAGGTGCTGGCGGCGGAAGGCGCGACCGCCGTCGGCAACACACCGGCGGAGTTCGACGCCGTCATCCGCGCCGACATGCGGAAGTGGGCGAAGATAATCAAGGACGCAGGGATTCGAGCTCAATAAGCTTTTTGCGACCGGCAATCAGCCGATCGCAAAAAGCTACCAAGACAAGGAAAGACGATGCCCTATTTGGACCTGCCGGACTGCCGGCTGCACTACAAGATCGACGACCATACCGACCCGTGGACGAAGCCGGACACGGTGCTGTTCGTGCACGGCTTCACCGAGAACATCGAGGCGTGGCGCGCGTGGGTGCCGCACTTCTCCCGCCGCTACCGCGCGCTGCGCATCGACCAGCGGGGCTTCGGGAAGTCGACGCCGGTGGCGAAGGACTACCCGCTCACCACCGGGCGCTACGTCGACGATCTCGCGCGCGTCATCCAGCAGGTGGCGGGCGGGCCGGTGCACGTGGTCGGCGGCAAAAGCGGCGGCATCAGCGTGCTGGTGCTGGCGGCAACGCGGCCCGAGCTGGTCAAAAGCATCACGGTCTCGTGCTCGCCGGTGACGCCGCCCAATGCGGCCGGATGGATCGAGGAGATGGAGCGCACCAGCGTGCGCAGCTGGGCGAAACGCACGCAACGCGAGCGCATGGGCAGCCGCATGCCCGAAGCGGGCATCGACTGGTGGTCCGACATGATGGGCGAGACCGCGATCTCGACCGTGCACGCCTACATGCGCTGGGTCGGCGCGATCGACATCCGCGAGGACGTGAAGCGCATCAAGTGCCCGACGCTGGTCATCGGCACCGACACCGCGCGCCGCGGCAAATCGGTGTTCGAAAGCTGGCAGAAGACGATCCCGAACTCCGAACTCAAGATCCTGCCGATCGACGGCTACCATGCGGCCGGCACCGATCCCGACACCACCGCGCGCGTGACGCTCGACTTCATCGCGCGGCACTCATAGACAACCCGCACCCAGGAGAAAGATTCCATGTCAGTTCGCATCGCTCACAACCTGAAACTCCTCGCCCAGCACACCGCCGGGGGCGCGCCCAACCTCGGCGAAGGCATGGCGATGAAAATCAAGGACGGCCGGCGCTACATGTACATCGCGCACGAGCACGGCCCGGCCGCCTTCTCGATCTTCGACGTGACCGAGCCTTCGGACCCGAAGATGCTCTACCAGAAGCCGATCCCGCACAGCCGGGTGCGCGCCAACTCGCTCGCGATGCGCGGCGACATCCTGCTGATGGCCTACCAGGCCTACGATCCGGGCGGCAAGCCCGCGGGCTTCCAGATCTACGACATTTCGAAGCCGGCGGAGCCGCGCGAAATCACGTTCTACGACCTGTCGGCCAACGACAGTCACTCGGTCGGCGTGCACTACCTGTCATTCATGGACGGGCGTTACGCCCACATCTGCGCGACGCACCCGGATTTCGTGCCGAACCACAAGGACGACATGCAGTTCTACCAGATCATCGACCTGGCGAACCCGTCGAAACCGGTCGAGGTCGGCCGTTGGTGGCTGCCGGGCCAGAGGAAGGGCGACAAGGAACCACCACTGGAGCACCACGTCCCGCCCTCGATCCACTTCGGCATGCGGCCGCACCACACGCTGTGCTATCCCGAGCGGCCGGACCGCGCCTACATCGGCTGGATCGACGCCGGCATCGTCATCCTCGACATTTCCGACAAGGCGCGCCCGAAACTGGTGAGCCGCCTCGACTACCACCCGCCCTTCCCCGGCTTCACGCACACGGTGGTGCCGCTGTTCAACCGCGACCTTCTCGTCGTCACCGACGAGGCGACCGGCGACCAGGGCGTCGACTGGCCCAAGCGCTGCTGGATGGTGGACGTGCGGCTGGAAACCAACCCGGTAATGATCTCGAGCCTGCCGACGCCGCGCGACTTCGACGCGCTGCACACGGTCGGCGGCCGCATCGGCGCCCACAACATTCACGAGAACGAGCCCGAGCCGGGCAGCGCCAGGCTGGAGAACACGGTGGTCTCGACCTGGTTCAGCGCCGGCCTGCGCGTCTACGACATCGCCGACCCGTACCGGCCGGAGGAAATCGCGGCGTTCCTGCCGGAAACCCCGCAGGGCCAGCGCGGCTGCCGCATCAGCGACGTGTTCGTGGACGACCGCTCGATCATCTACGCCGCGGACCGCGCGCGCGGCGGCCTCTACGTGCTGGAGTACATCGGCAAGCAGCCGCTTAACTGAGGGATGAGGGCGGAGGGATGAGGATTGAGCGGTACACCCGCCGGCTTTCCCGGCATTTCACGCTGGAAGAACTGGTCGCCAGCCAGACCGCGACGCGGCGCGGGATCGACAACACGCCCGCGCCCGCCGTCGTGCGCAATCTCCGCAGGCTCGCCGCCCTGCTCGAAAGAATCCGCGTGCTGCTCGATGGCGCGCCGATACTCGTCAGCAGCGGTTACCGCTGCCCCGCGCTCAACGTGGCGGTCGGCGGCTCGAAGAACAGCGCCCACATGGCCGGCCTCGCGGCCGACTTCACCGCGCCCGAATACGGCACGGTGCTGCAGGTGGCGCGCCGGATCGCGCAGTCGAGCCTGCGCTACGACCAGCTGATCCACGAGTACGGCGCGTGGGTGCACATCGGGCTGGCGCAAA
>CAZOQY010000100.1:0-10092 GCA_964581835.1 uncultured Streptomycetaceae bacterium
CCACTGCCACAAGTCGCACCACACCATGAACGCGATGGGCCACGACGTGCCGACGATGATCGGCGTGGACCACCGCGGCATCGCCCAGCGCATCATCAACCTCGTGCCCGACTACATGGTCATGGGCGAGCGCGGCATGGCCGACATGGGCGAGATGGAGATGCCGCTGCCCGACAACACGCTGCCGATGATGACCGGCACGGGGCCCTTCGGGCCGATCGAAATGGGCGGCATGTTCACCGTGGTCAAGGTGCGCGAAGGCCTGGCGAGGAACAGCTACAAGGATCCGGGCTGGTACAAGCAGCCCCCGGGTACGGTCGCATACGAGTGGAAGGGGGATGCGCCTTCCGCCGCGCGCACAGCGCAGCAACAACGCCCCGCGAAAGCCGCACCCGATGTGGAGCTTCGGGTCCGCAAGCCGCGGGGGCACGGTCAGCATTAATGCAAGACTTGTTTTTCAACGACGTTCAACTCAAGGAGATTCCAGCAGTGAAGCAGATATTGATCGGTATTACCCTCGTTCTGGGCATTGTTTCCGCCGGCGCCTTCGCGCACGGCGACAAGGCTCATCCGAAGAAATTCACCGCCGCGCAGCTGGCGGAAGAGAAACCGTTCGGCAAAGCGGGCGATCCGAAGAAAGTCACCCGCACCATCACGTTCACGATGAGCGACAAGATGCGCTTCGATCCTTCGAAGATCACCGTCAAGCAGGGCGAAACAATCCGGTTCATTGCGAAGAACAACGGCAAGCTCTTGCACGAAATGGTGTTTGGTACCACGAAGGAACTGATGGAACACGCCGAGCAAATGAAGAAGTTTCCCGGCATGGAGCACGATGAGCCCTACATGACGCACGTCGCTCCCGGCAAGACCGGAGAAATCATCTGGCAATTCACCAAAGTTGGTGAATTCGACTTCGCCTGCCTGATCGCCGGTCATTTCGACGCCGGCATGGTAGGCAAGGTAATCGTGGCGGCGAAGTAACGATATGGTCAGCAGACGGCGATTCATCGCGGCGCTCGGCGCTGCGGCAATCACGGGACCGGCGATCGCCCAGGCACCGCAGGTGGACGTGTACCTCGACCCCAACTGAGGCTGCTGCGGCGCGTGGATGGAGCATCTGCGCGCCAGCGGCTTCCGGGTGAAGCCGATACACGTGGAAGACACGGGCGTGATACGCCGCCGCCACGGCATTCCCGACAGGCTCGGGGGTTGCCACACCGCGGTGGTCGAGGGCTACGCCATCGAGGGCCACGTGCCCGCGCGCGAGGTCCGGCGCCTGCTCGCCGAGAAGCCGAAGGCAAAAGGGCTCGCGGTGCCCGGCATGCCCGCAGGCTCGCCGGGCATGCCCAGCAACAAGCCGCAACCGTTCGACGTGCTGCTGGTCAAACCCGACGGCACGACCACTGTTTTTCAAAGCTACCGTTGATAACCCGAAAGGAGATCTGCATGAAGCGCAATGTCATTGCAGCAGCCATACTGATCGGCGCGGCGCTCCCGCTGCCCGCACTCGCCGTCGAAGCCCATCATCAGGGCGCCGCTCCCGCCGCCCAGTCCTCCGGACCTTTGGCGGATGGCGAGATACGCAGGGTGGACAAGGACGCGAAGAAACTCACCATTCGCCATGGACCGATCGAAAGCCTCGGCATGCCGCCGATGACGATGGTGTTCCAGGTGAAGGATCCGGCGATGCTCGACAAGGTGAAAGCGGGCGACAAGGTGAAATTCAGCGCGGACAAAGCGGGTGGCGCGTACACGGTGACGCATATCGAGCCGGCAAAATAGCGTTCCGCCCCTCACCATGAATCGGGGCACGGCACATTCCGCGGCCGGACGAGTCGCAAAAGGCACGGCCGTGGCGGGCCTGATGTTCGCGGGGCTTGGCACGGTTGCCGCGCTTTGGGAAAACCCGCTGTTCATGAGGATGACGCCAACCGGCGGCTTCGAGATCGCCCTTTTGCTGCTGCTTTCGGCCCTGGCGGGCATCTACGTCGGCATCCCGCAGTCCGAATGCGGAAGGCGGGTGGCCGGAGCCGGAGGCATCGTCGGTTTTCTGGGCATCGCCTGCCCCGTCTGCAACAAGATCCTGATGCTGTTGTTTGGAGGCGCGCTGCTGCTGGAATACTACGAACCGGCGCGCCTTTACCTGGCGATGGGGGGAGCGGGACTTCTGGCAGTCGCCATATGGCTCAAGCTGACCCGTCGCGGGCGCGTCCAATCCGGGACGCCGGCGAACGACGGCCGCACTCCTTCGGGAAAGTTCCAAAGTCCCCCCTGAATGGCGGCGGCCAATATCGTTGCTAAGGCCATGACCTTGCACTAGAATCCACTCATGCTCGGCTCGATCAGAAAATTCGCCGTGTTGATCTTGCTGCTGGTGATCCCGTTGCAAGGGTTCTCCGCATCCTCGCTTGCATCCCTGCAATGCCCACCCTCCGAAGCGGGTGTGGAACACTTCGCTGACGGCGCTCCGAACTTTGGCCAGGAGCGCGACGACGGCACTGCCGGCAAGCTTCACGATCATCTTGTCTGCCACCAGAGCGTTTCAGCCCCTCCTGTGACCACGACGGCAGGACTGATACCCGAATCGCCGATTCTTGTGTCGTTTAGCCTTGTTCTTTCCAGCCTGTTCCTCCCGGAACAACCGCAGCGCCCTCCCTTTCCCAGGTAGCACCTGACGCCCGCACTCCGGCGCGGTAGCAGCCGGCATCTGCGGTAGCTCGTCCACCGCCCTTGCGGTGACGAGCGGGATCACGACGCTTGTTGCCTGAGGAGACGCCATGCATTCTTCATTGCTGATCGTGGCATTCACTGCCACCGTTTGACGGGACGACCGTGAAAGGCGAGAAACAGCACATTCCGCCGCTCGGGTATCACTGGCTCACCCCCCTCTACGATCCTGTAGTGCGGTTGAGCACTCGCGAAAAGACGGTGAAGCGGGCATTGCTGCGGCAAATCTTGCTCATGCCCCGCGATCGGGTTCTGGATCTTGGCTGCGGCACGGCAACACTCACCATCGCGCTCGCCAAGCAGTACCCGCTTGCCTCGATAGTCGGGCTTGACGCCGACAGTCTGGCTCTGGGCATCGCGAGAAACAAAGCGCTTCGAACCGCGGTGCGTGTGGATTTCGAGCAAGGCTCGTCATCCTGCATGCCGTTCCCCGATGCCTACTTCGACAGCGTCGTATCGAGCCTGTTCTTTCATCACCTGACGCCGCAGGAAAAGCTGACGACGCTGTCCGAGATTGGACGCGTACTGAAACCTGGCGGGCAACTGCATGTTGCCGACTGGGGCAAGCCTGCCAACTTGGTGATGCACGTCGCGTTCTTACTGGTCCGCCTGCTGGACGGTTTCGAGACCACCGAAGACAGCGTGCAAGGGCGGTTGCTCGAAATGATCCGCGCCGCCGGCTTTGCCAATGTACAGGAGACCGGCAGGATCAATACGCCGCTGGGGACGATCACCCTTTGCCGCGCCTCCAGACGACGCGGAAACGCCAGTCAGCCCGGATGGCCGAATCCGGGCCCGGCCTGGCCTGGCCTGCATGCTTCGCCATCAAGGGGAGGTGTTGAATGAAATACCTGCTTCTGATCGCGTTGCTGGCCGTCGTGACCGACGGAACCGGCTACGCCCATCACGATGCTCCCAAACCTTCCGGGCCGGCACAAACGCTTCCCGCCAGCCCGAAAACCGGCAAAGGCACTGGCGTAATTCAGCAGATCAACCAGGAGAAGGGCGTGGTCACCATCAAGCATGGCCCGCTGCAGGGAATCGTCATGCCCGGAATGACCATGTCGTTTCTGGTCAAAGACAAGAAGTTGCTGTCGAATCTGCAGCCGATGCAAAAGGTGGATTTCGAGCTCACCCACGAGAACGGAATCTATGTGATTACAAAAATCAGGTAGCGGAACATCTCAGGATGCTGGATGAAGAAGCGCATCGTTTTTATGGGAGTTGCCGCGTTTACTGGCGTCGCGTGGATGTCGCTCCCGAGCCCCCGTCAAGCGCAAGCGCCGGGCACTTCACAGGAATCCGCAACCGGCAGAGGTTTGGTCGTGGGCATTGACAAGGACAAAGGCGTCGTGACGATCAGCCACGAGCCGCTGCGGGAACTGAACATGATGGCGATGACGATGGGCTTCCCCGTCATAAACCAGAACCTGCTCTTGAATCTGCAACCGATGCAAAAGATCGAATTCCGGCTCGTCTTCGACGGGAACAGCTACGTGATAACCGATATCAAATGAGCGCCTCCATGAGTAAGAGAGTCCGACAAGCAGGCCTTTATTCCGCATGCCGCAGATTGCGCAAAGCTCCCCGTTCGCCTGCTTCCCGCATCCTGCCCCTGCTTGCAGCGGCGGTTCTCGTCATTGCGACGTCCAGCGGACATGCCGACCAGACCCGGCACGGCGCGACGCCCAATGGAGCCGATGCGCAAATCAGGCTGGTATTCGAGAAAATCCAGCGAAAGCAGATGGATGCAGCGCTCGACGAGATCGATCGCCTCATCACCCGCCATCCCAACTTCCGCCTCGCGCACCTCGTGCGCGGCGATCTGCTGCTCGCTCGAACCCGCCCCATTGGCGCACTTGGCAATACCGGTCATAACGCTCGAGAACGACTGGAGGAGTTGCGCGCCGAGGCAATCGCCCGGCTGCGCGCGTATAACGATCACCCCCCTTCCGATCTCATCCCCCGCTATCTGCTCTGGTTCGGCCCGGCGCAAAGGAATGCGGTCATCGTGGATGCCGGCCGTTCGCGTGTCTACGTCTACGAGAACGCGGGAGGCATGCCGCGTCTCGTGAAAAACTACTATACGACCATCGGAAAATACGGAATCGAGAAGCAGCTGGAAGGAGACAAGAAGACCCCTGTCGGCGTCTATCACATCACCTCCAGGATACCCGGAGCCAAGCTACCTGACCTGTACGGATGGGGGGCATTCCCCATCAACTACCCCAACGAATGGGACCGCAGACTCGGCAGGACCGGCTACGGAATCTGGCTTCATGGCGTGCCGTCCGATACCTACGCACGCGCGCCCTGGGCAAGCGATGGGTGCGTCGCGCTGGCGAATCCGGACATCGAGGATCTCGACGCAAGCGTGCAACCTGGCGTCACGCCGGTCATCGTCTCGGACCGCGTGGAATGGCTGACGCAGACGGCCTGGCGCGCCGAGCGCGATGCTTTCATACTCGCATTCCAGACGTGGCGTTCGGATTGGGAAAGCCTCGACACGGAAAAGTACCTGACGCATTACGCGCGCGAATTTCGCGCGGACGGGATGGGCATCGCCGCCTGGCGGGAACACAAGGAGCGCGTCAACACCGGCAAGAAATGGATCAAGGTCGCCCTGGAGAACGTGAGCGTGTTTCGAAGCCCGGGCAAACAGGATCTGATCGCCGTCACGTTCGACCAGGATTACCGCTCGAATAACCTGACGCAGCGGACGCGCAAGCGCCAGTATTGGGTCGTCGAAGGCGGCCGCTGGAAAATAGCCTACGAGGCGCCGGTCCGCGGCGCCAAGCTCGTTCTACCCGAGTCGTTCCCGGGAAAATCATGATGGGAATGAAGCTACTTCCATTTTGCCTGCGAGTCCATCAGCCATGAATCGGCGCCCATTCCTCGCTGGATTGTTCGCTTGTGTCACGCTGGTCGCACTGGCCGCGCTCGCGCGTACCGACCGGACGGTGCTGCACGAAAAGACCTCGGCCTACAACACGATCGTCGTCACGGATGAGGGGAATGGCCTTCGCGCCTTGCGTTTCGGGAGAAGCGGGGTGCGGCAGAGCGTCGTGAAATTGGGAGATCCGGATCATCTGGCGCTGCCCTACACCCCGGTCGCGCTGGTCGGGCTGGCGTTGTCCGGGGAACCCAGCCGCTTCCTGATCGTCGGCCTCGGCGGTGGCACGCTGCCCATGTTCCTCCGAAAACACTACCCGAACACCACCATCGACGTGGTGGACATCGATCCCGAAGTCGTGGCGGTGGCGAAGAAGTTCTTCGGCTTCCGCGAGGACCGACTCATGAAAGCCAGCGTAGGCGACGGACGCCGATTCATCGAGAAGTCGCGGCAACCTTACGATGTGATCTTCCTGGACGCGTTCGGAGCCAACAGCGTACCGGCGCACCTGACCACACTGGAATTCCTGCAGGCCGTGCGGCGCGCCGTCACGCCGGGCGGCGTCGTGGTCGGCAACCTCTGGGGCCGAATAGCCAATCCGCTCTACGATGAGATGGTCCGCACCTACCAGGAGGTTTTCGACGAACTGCTCATTCTGGACGTCCGCGGCGCGGGAAATAAGATCCTGCTCGCATTGCCCCGCAAGCAACCATTGAATCCGGACGAATTGACGCAGATGGCAAGCAGGGTATCGGCAGCGAGGCGACTGCCTTTTGACCTCGGCGATCCGGTGAAGCACGGCTTCCAGGAGGCGCGCGCGAAAAATCAGCAGGAACGCGTGCTGCTTGATCGGGATGCCGACCAAAGCAGGCCAGGAATCTTACAACAATGATTATAAATCAAACAGTTATAAGGAACTTCTGCGTCGTGCTGCTGGCGGCGCTGCTGACTTATTTTTTCCTGGTTATACATTGGAAGTGGGTCCCCATTCATCGCTGGAACCGCGCGTTTGCCGACGCCTCAATGGTGCTGCTCGCGATCACGATGAATCAGCGCACTCCAGATCGCCGCGGTCGGGCGAACGTGGCGGTCATACCGCAAGAGCTTGCCGGTCTTACGCCCTAATGGAAGACACGGAGGCACTGCGCCCGTTGATTAACCCAGGAGCCCGGACCATGCAGCCCAGACAATGCATCAGTTTTTTCCTGTTGGCGCTCATCGTGAGCTCGGTAGCTGCGAACGAAGCAAAGGTAAAGCAGGCGATGCAGAAGAGATATCCCGACGTTCAGGTCGAAAGCGTTGCCCGAACACCGATCACCGGGATCTACGAAGTGTTCGCGAATGGCAGCATCCACTACGTCGACGAGAACGTGAGTTACATCATCACGAACGGCCGACTGGTCGACATCGAGCGCAAGATCGACCTGACCGACGCGCGGATGCAGGTTTTGACCGGCGTCAAATTCGACCAGTTGCCGCTCGACCTCGCGTTTCGGCGGGTGCAAGGCAATGGCGCGCGCAAGCTTGCCTATTTTACCGATCCCAATTGTCCATTCTGCAAGAAAATCGAACCGAACCTCGCCAAGCTGGAGAATGTCACCATCTACTTCTTCCTGTTCCCGGTCCTGGGGCAAGACTCGCACGAGAAATCGAAGGCGGTGTGGTGCTCTAAAGACCGAAGCAAGGCCTGGGACGAGATGATGCTCAACGGCAACCCGCCGAAGGTCGCGGGTACGTGCGACACGCCGATAGAAAAGATTCTGGCTTTCGGCAGGCAAAAGGGCATTACCGGGACGCCGACGCTGTTCTTCGCGGACGGAAAGCGCGTGATAGGTGCGATCCCCCTGGAACAATTGAGAAAACTGCTTGATGCCGCCCGTTGAAGGGAGACCGTTCTGACAACCGCCACCACTGTAGCCAGTGGCGCGGCAACCATCCATTCGAATCGAGGGATCGCCCATGGAACATCTGCTGTTCAGTGAAATCGCGAGCGCACTTTTCCTTCTTTTGCTTGGCGCCGCGCGCTATCACTATTTCATCTCGGCGAACTCGCAGTCTGTGGATCGGTCAAGTCCCCCGGTTAACTGGGCTCGCCACGTCCCAGCCTACTTCGTCTCTTCCGTTTGGGCAATTTATGTCGCGTGGCTGGTCGTGGCCCCGTCATCAGCAGTCAGGTGGGACAGGTGGCCTGTGAACCACTGGTTCGGCGAACTGCTTGGCTGGATCGCCATCCCGATTCTCGCTGCCGCGTTCTGGCTGTTCTGGTACAGCCACGACACAATCGGCCGCTACTGGAGCATGCGGGTCGTATTGAAAACGGAGCATCGGCTGGTGACCGACGGGCCTTATCGCCATATCCGCCATCCACTCTACACTGCGCTATTCCTCGGCTACCTCGGCACAGTGCTTGCACTGCAATCATGGATGCTGGTGGCGTGGTTACCGATATTCGTCATCGCCTACTGCGTGTTCGCGAAGGAGGAAGAAAAGGTCATGGAGAGGGGTTTTGGCGAAGCGTACCGGGCCTACCGCCTCCAGGCAGGAATGTTTCTTCCAAAATGGCCGAAACGCCTTGCCGGCGCCTTCAGTGCGGCAAGACGGTCGCGGGCACGCACAAACGATCACATGGAAACTGACGAAGGCTGACTTCATATGACGACAAACGACGCCCCCGGCGGGACAACGACCCCCGAAAGCAAAACCTCGTCCAGACTGCGAAACCGGATCGGCGTCGGCTTGCTGGCGGCCGCATTTGCGTTCCTTGTCGGCACGATTATCGTCGCTCTGCAAATCGAAGGGAAATCACCAGCCGACCCCAGCGACGCCCGGCAAGTCGCGCTCGGGCAGTCAGTGTACGACCGGGCCTGCGCGGCCTGCCACGGCAACCGGCTGGAAGGCCAGCCAAAGTGGCAGGAAAAACTGCCCAGCGGCCGCATGCCTGCGCCGCCGCACGACGCCTCGGGGCATACCTGGCATCACCCGGACGCGGTGCTGTTCGGCATCACCAAGTACGGCCTGGTGCCCGGCAAGTACGCGCCGCCAAAGTACGAGAGCGATATGCCCGCCTTCGCCGGCACGCTGACCGACGAGGAAATCTGGGCCGTGCTGGCTTACATCAAATCGTCCTGGCCAAAGGAAATAATCAAGATGCAGCGTGATCTGACCTTGAAGCAGGCCCGTCGCTGAGCCGATCGCCGCGAAATTCGCAAATGCGCTCCTCGACACGAGTGGAGCATTCGAATTCTGCAACGTGCGATCACTCGCAGGCTCGGTCCGGATATCCCAGCCTGACCAAGGCGTACCGAGGTCATCAGCGGCGATGAGCGAACCCCATGCAGACCGCTCGCAGTCAGCCCCAGATCCGCAGCGCCCTGCCCGTCAGGGGGATCACGCTTGATCCAGATCAAAGCGGCCCCGTCCTGCGCCTCCTAGTATCTGTCTCGGTCACTTCAACAGACTGAACCGCCAGATGAGGGATCGAAGCCCGCACGCCAGCAAGGCCAGCCTGCCCGCCACCGGCCGGCAGCGGCGCTTGGGCGCCTGGCTTCTGGTCGGGTGGGCGGCTTTCTGGCTCACGGCCACTGCGCAGTTGTGCTGCTTCAGTTTTTCCGCAAAAAACGAATCCAGCGCGCTGGCACCGATAGCCCATGCCGCCATTCCGATAGCGCATCAGGCAGGGGCGCCGTTGCCTCACTCGCATCCCGATACCGATTGTCCGGATCTCGGCGTGGCCGGGCCCGTGATGCCCGGCGCGGTGACCGCAGCCACCGACCGTCTTGATTTCCCGGCGCCGCCGCCGTCCACGCCGCTTCTGCTCGAGCCTTACGACGGCGCTCGTACGCACCTGGCGTCGAACGTCCTGCATCCATCACCATCAGACGCACCGCTTTACCTCCGCACCCAGCGGATTCGGATTTAACCCCCTTCGCGCGGCCACAGGCCGCATGCGTGCCGCGCATGCCTTGCGTGGCTTCATCACTTTTACTCACCTGGACGGAGACGACACATGAAACGTATTACGTTAACCATATTCATTACGGCGATCGCGCTCGCAATCCCCGCCTACGCTGCCGAAGACCGGCCGTCAGACAAGAAGCCTGCCGCTGCCAAGGCCGGCCCGATGCAACCGGGCAGTATGGGAATGATGGACGATAAGCAGATGGTGCAGATGCAGGAAAACATGAAAAGAATGCAGCAGCAGGTTGAGAAGATGCGAGCAACCACCGACCCGAAGCAGCGCCAGAAACTGATGCAGGAGCACATGCAGGCCATGCAGGACAACATGAAAATGATGCGGGGCATGGGTGGCCCAATGATGATGGGTGGGGGCCAGAAGGGCAGCATGGACCCCGGCATGAAGGGGGGAGGACCGATGATGGGCATGGATCCCAAGCAGCAGGACTTCATGCAGCACCGCATGGACATGATGCAGATGATGATGGAGCAGATGATGCAGCATCAGCAGATGA
>CAZOQY010000101.1:0-1495 GCA_964581835.1 uncultured Streptomycetaceae bacterium
ACCGCTGACCTCTTGCATGCCATGCAAGCGCTCTCCCAGCTGAGCTATACCCCCACGAGAGAGCGCGCATTATAGGCGAGCCCGCCCCCGGCTGTAAAGAAATCCGTTATGCAGGAAAGGCTTGGAGCTGCTTTTCCATGCGGGCCAGGACCTCGTCCCGGCCGATCAGCTCCAGCACGGCGTCCACCGAGGGCGTCTGCGCCTCGCCCGTCACCATGACGCGCAAGGGCATCGCGATTTTCGGCATCTTGATCCCGTGCGCGGCCACCACGGACTTGATCGCCGCGCCGATGCTCTCACGGCTCCAGTCACCTTTCGCGAGGTGATCCCGGAGGTCCGCCAGCGCCGGTTTCACGTCGGCGGTGTAGTGCTGCTTCTTCAATTCGTCGGAGGGTTCGAGCGCGCGGTAGAAGTAAACCGCCGCGTCGGCGAGTTCCTCGATCGTGCCGACCCGCTCCTTCAACAGCGCGACGACCTTCGCGAGCGGCGCCCCTTTCGCGGTGTCGCAGCCGTCCCGCGCCAGGAAAGGTTCCGCCAGCGCGGCCAGCCGGGCGTCGTCGGCCTTCCTGATGTACTGCGCGTTGAGCCAGCGCAGCTTCTCGGGATCGAAGCGCGCCGGCGACTGGCTGACGTGCTCGAGGTCGAACCACTCGACCAGCTGCTCGCGCGAGAACAGCTCCTGGTCGCCGTGCGACCAGCCGAGCCGGGCGAGGTAGTTGACCAGCGCCTCGGGCAGGAAGCCGTCCTCGAAATACTGCATGACGCTGACCGCGCCGTGGCGCTTCGAGAGCCGCTCGCCGTCGGAGCCGAGGATCATCGGCACGTGCGCGAACTGCGGCAGCGGCGCGCCCAGCGCCTTGTAGACGTTGATCTGGCGCGGCGTGTTGTTGACGTGGTCGTCGCCGCGGATGACGTGGGTGATGTTCATGTCGAGGTCGTCCACCACCACGCCGAAATTGTAGGTGGGGATGCCGTCGCCGCGCAGGATCACGAGGTCGTCCAGCTCGGCGTTCGCCACCGTGATCGGCCCCTTCACCAGGTCCCGGAACGAGACATCGCCCTCGTCCGGGTTGCGGAAGCGCACCACCGGCTTCGCCCCGGGCGGCGGCTTGAGTCCCAGCCGCTTCGCGTTCTCGGGGCGCCAGCGGCCATCGTAGCGCGGCTTCTCGCCCTTTGCGCGCTGCTGCTCGCGCAGCGCGTCGATCTCCTCGCGCGTGGCGTAGCAGTGATAGGCCTTGCCTTCCGCGATCAGCCGGTCGGCGATCGCGCGGTAGCGGTCGAGCCGCTGCATCTGGAAATACGGCCCCTCGTAGTCGAGCCCGAGCCATTTCATCCCGTCGAGGATGGCGTCGACCGACGCCTGCGTGGAACGCTCGCGGTCGGTGTCCTCGACCCGCAGGATGAACGTGCCGCCCAGCTTCTTCGCATAAGCCCAGCAGAACAGCGCCGTGCGCGCACCGCCGATGTGGAGGTAGCCGGTGGGGCTGGGAGCGAA
>CAZOQY010000101.1:1595-6146 GCA_964581835.1 uncultured Streptomycetaceae bacterium
ATGACGTTCTCGAGCATCATCATGCGCGCGCCGCGGCCGATGACGAACGGGTGGCAGGTATAAGTCAGCACGCCCCACTGCGTCGTGCGGCACATGTACTCGAGGTCGTTGATCCAGTTCTCGCCCACCAGGTTCGCGTTCATCAGGCCCTGGCGCGTGACCGTCTCGGTGCGCACGAACTCGAAATGCGGCGCGTCGTCCGTCGCCCAGTGGATGGGCATCTCGACGAGCGGCGTTTCCCTGCCGAAACGCGCCCTGCGCTCGAGCTCGATGACGTCGCCGGTGCGAGCGTAATACGGCGTGTAGTCGTCGCCCATCAGGCTGCTGTCGTAGAGGAAGCCGTGCTTCACCATCAGGCCGACGGAATGCGGGGACAGGTCCCACGACGGCGAGCGGTAGCCGCGCGCGTGGCGGCCGGTGAGCCACTTGATCGACGCGTTGGCGCGGACGAGTTCGGCCTCTTCCTGCGCGCGCGTCAGGCTCGCGGGAGGCCGGTGGGTCCAGCCGTGATGGGCGATTTCGTGCCCTGCCGCCACGACCCGCTCGCATTGCCGCGGGAAAGTCTCGATGGTATGCCCCGGCACGAACCAGGTGCTCTTGATGTCGTAGTGCTTCAGCAGTTCGATCAGGCGCGGCATGCCCACGCGCGGGCCGAACTCGCCGCGCGAGATCCACGAGGGCGATACCTGGCCGCGCGCGATGAAGCCCGAGATGCCGTCGAAATCGAACGTGAGGCAGACGATATGGCGCTTTTTCGCGGCGGGCGCGCTTTTACCGCTTTTACTGCTTTTCCTGCTGGCCGGCATGGGTGACTCCGATGATCGCCTTCCGTTATGATGGGTCGATTATATCGTCAGCGTCGCCCTTCCCCTAAATGTCCGAGCATCGAGTCCAGAACTGGCGCGTGGAGAAGCCGGTCGCGCGCTCGAAAGGCGGCATCGTCGCGAGCCAGAACCGCATCGCCGCGCAAGCCGGCGCGGAAATACTCGCGGCGGGCGGCAACGCGGTGGACGCGGCGGTCGCGACGGGCTTCGCGCTCGCCGCGGTCGAGCCGTGGAACAGCGGGCTGGGCGGCGTCGGCTTCATGCTGGTGTATTCCGCGAAACGGGGCCGCGTCGCCGTGGTGGATTTCGGGCCGATCGCGCCCGGCGGGCTCGACCCCGCCGCTTACCCGCTCACGGGCGGCGCCAGCACCACGCGCGATCTCTTCACCTGGCCCGCGGTCAAGGACGACCGCAACGTGCACGGCCCGCTGTCCATCGCCGTGCCCGGGCACCCGGACGGCCTCGGGCTCGCGCTGGAAAAGTTCGGCACGATGAAGCTCGCCGACGTGATGCAGCCCGCGATCGGGCTCGCCGAGCAAGGCATCGCCGTGGACTGGTTCCTGACGCTCAAGGTCGCCACCATGGCGAAGGAACTCGCGCGCTACCCGGTGACGCGCGATATCTGGCTGCCCGGCGGCTTCCCGCCCGTCACCGCGGCGGGCGCGGCGCTGGAGCGGCTGAAGCTGAAGGGACTGGCGGCGACGTTGAAGCGCATCGCCGCCGCCGGGCGCCGCGATTTCTACGAAGGCGAGATCGCCGCCTCCCTCGTCAAGGATTTCCAGGCGATGGGCGGCAACATCGGCGCCGGCGACCTGGCCGGCTACCGCGCGCGCATCGTCGATCCGCTCGTGGCGGATTACCGCGGCGCCCGGCTGGCGCTCGCGCCCGGGCTCACCGCCGGCCCCACCCTGCTGCGGGCGCTGAACGGACTCGGCGGCACGCGCTTCCGCCGCAACGGCCCGCACGCCGATGCTTTCGTCGCCTACGCAGACGTCCTGCGGCAGGCGTACGCCGAGCGCCTCGAAACCATGGGCGAGACCGCGGACCGGCGCTCGCCTTCCACCACCACGCACCTCAACGTGGTGGACCGCGACGGCAATATGGTCGCGCTGACGCAGACGCTGCTCTCGGTGTTCGGCTCCAGGGTGGTGCTGCCCGGCACCGGCGTGCTCATGAACAACGGCATCATGTGGTTCGATCCCCGCCCCGGCACGCCCAACAGCCTCGCGCCGGGGAAACGCCCGCTCACCAACATGTGCCCGGTGATCGCGCTGCGCCGCGGCAAGCCGTGGTTCGCGGTCGGCGCTTCCGGCGGGCGCAAGATTCTCCCCGCGGTGCTGCAGATCGCCTCTTTCCTGATCGACCACGGCCTCGACCTGGAAGAGGCTTTCCACCATCCGCGCATCGACGCCAGCGAAGCGGAATACGTCGCGTTCGACCCGCGCCTGCCGGCGTCGGTGAGCAAGGCGCTGGCGGCGAAGTTTCCCGTCCGCCCGAACGAACTGGTGGTCTATCCCACCAACTACGCCTGTCCGAGCGCGGTGCTGCGCGACTCGAAAAAACGCGAGAACATCGGCGCGACGGACGTGATGTCGCCGTGGTCCGCGGCGGCCGCCGAAGACGACTATCGGCGACCGCCGGAATTGAAACGTTACGATCAACCATCCCGATGAATTTCATTTTGGTCGTGCGCCACGCCGCCATCGCCACGTCGATGGCAATAATCGGTACCGCGGCGGCCCAGAATCCGAACGCGCAGAACTACCCGACGAGGCCAATCCGATTGATCGTGCCCTTCGCCCCCGGCGGCCCCACGGACATCATGTCGCGGGCGATCAGCGAGCGGATCACGCCGCGCCTCGGCCAGCAGCTCGTCGTCGACAACCGCCCCGGCGCGGGCGGCGGCATCGGCACCGAAATCGCGGCGCGCGCCGCGCCCGACGGCTACACGATGGTGCTGGGTCATATCGGCACGCACGCGATCAACGCCAGCCTCTACGCGAAGATCGGCTACGACCCGGGGAAGGACTTCGCGCCGATCACCACGATCGCGACGCTGCCGCTCGCCCTGTGGGTTAACGCCTCGGTGCCCGCGGCTTCGGTGAAGGAACTGGTCGCGCTCGCCAAAGCGAAGCCGGGCGGCATCAGCTTCGGCTCGGCCGGCAGCGGCGGTCCCACGCACATGGCGGGTGAGATGCTGAAGGCCATGACGCGCATCGACATCGTCCACGTGCCGTACAAGGGCAACGCCGCCTCGTTGACCGACCTCGTCGCCGGGCGCGTGCAAATGATGTTCAGCAACCTGCTCACGGCAGGTCCGCACGCGCGCGCCGGCAAGCTGCGCGGCCTGGCGGTCACTACCGCCAGGCGCTCGCCGCAAGCACCGGAACTGCCGACCATCGCCGAGTCCGGCGTGCCGGGCTACGACATCACGCCCTGGTACGGCGTGCTGTTCCCGGCAGGCACGCCACGCACCATCGTGTTGCGGCTCAACCGTGAGATTGGCGACGTGCTCAAAGCCCCGGAAATGGTCGAGCGCTTCCGCTCACAGGGCGTCGATCTCGCCACCGGCACGCCCGAGGCGTTCGCCGCGCTGATCAATTCGGAAATTCCGAAGTGGCGCAAAGTGGTGAAGGATTCCGGCGCCACGGCCGGGTGAGACATGATGAATGACAGGGCAAAAGGCTGCCGCCGGGAAACAACGCCCGACTGGATCAAGGCCATCCTTCATCTTTCCGCTTTCATCCTTTTTTTCGCGATGACGGTCACCGCCGGCGCGCAGCAGTACCCGTCGCGGCCGCTGCGGCTCATCACCGGTTTCCTGCCGGGCGGCGTGAGCGACACCATCGCGCGCGTGATCGGCGAGCGGCTGGGCGAGCAGATGGGCCAGCGCGTGGTGATCGACGGGCGCCCGGGCGCGGGCGGCGTGCTCAGCATGAACATCGCCGCCGAAGCGAACCCGGACGGCTACACCCTCTATTTGGGCCAGCCGGTCATCCTCATCAGCCGCCTGTTCAGGAACAAGCCGCGCTTCGACCCCCTCGACGCTTTCGCGCCGGTCTCACTGATCGGCAACGGGCCGACGATGATGACGGTGCACCCCTCCCTCCCCGCCAGCTCGGTGAAAGAATTGATCGCTTACGCGAAAACGCAACCCGGCGGCCTGCGTTTCGGCTCCTCCGGCGCCGGCACGACCAATCACTTCGCCGGCGAGCTGTTCCGCGTCATGGCCGGCATCCCGTTGACGCACGTGCCGTACAAGGGCGCGGCGTTGAACGTCATCGGCGTCGTGCAGGGCGAGGTCCATATCGCCTTCCTGCCGCTGCTGGCGGCGATCCCGCAGGTGAAATCGGGCAAGCTGAAGGCGCTGGCGGTATCGGGCGCGAAGCGCTCGCAGGCGGCGCCCGACCTGCCGGCGATCGCCGAGACGCTGCCCGGCTACAACGTGAGCGCGTGGTACGGGATCATCGTCCCGGCGAAAACGCCCCGGCCCGTCGTCGCCCGGCTCGACGCCGAACTGGCGAAGGTGCTGCAATCACCCGACGTGCGCCTGCGGCTCGAAAGCCAGGGCGTGGATGTCGAGCACATGAATCCCGCGCAGTTCGGCGCGTTCATCCGTACCGACGCCGCGCGGTGGGAGAAGCTGGTGAAAACGGCCGGCATAACCTTCGAATGAGGCATACCACCATGAACCGATGCTTACTGGCGCTGTTGCTGTTGGCCACCC
>CAZOQY010000101.1:6156-10037 GCA_964581835.1 uncultured Streptomycetaceae bacterium
GGCCACCCCCCTGCAAGCGGCGGACTACCCCGCGCGCCCCATCCGCTTCGTCGTCGGCTTCCTCCCCGGAGGACCGAGCGACACCATCGCGCGCGTGCTGGCAGGCAAGCTGGGCGAAGGACTGGGCCAGGCCGTCATCGTGGACAACCGCGCCGGCGCCGGCGGCAACCTGAGCGCGGAGATCGTGGCAAAAGCGCAGCCCGACGGCTACACGATCCTGCTCGGCACCGGCAGCCCGATGGTGATCGTGCCCATCACCGGCCAGAAAGCCGGCTTCAACCCGGACCGCGATTTCGCGCCGGTCAGCAAGCTCGGCGAATCCATGGGCCTGCTCGCCGCGCACGCCTCGGTCGGCGTCGGCAACGTGAAAGAACTGGTCGCGCTCGCGAAGGCCAGGCCCGGGGACATCAATTACGCCTCCTCCGGCGTCGGCACCGTGCACCACCTGGCGGCGGAACTGCTGTCCTCGATGGCCGGCATCAGCATGGTGCACGTGCCCTACAAGGGCAGCGGCGCCGTGCTGCCGGCGATGCTGGGCGGACAGGTGAAGATCGGCTTCGGACCGATCGTGCCCGCGATCCCGCATGTCAAGTCGGGCAAGCTGAAGGCGCTCGGCGTGACCGCGGCGAGGCGATCCGGCGCCGCGCCCGACATCCCGACCATCGCGGAACAGGGATTGCGCGGGTTCGAGGCCAGTTCCTGGTACGGCGCGTTCGTGCCGGCCAGGACGCCGAAGGCCGTGATCGCCCGGCTCAACAGGGAATTCGGCGCCGCCCTCGCCGCCCCGGACGTGAAGGAACGGCTGCTGCGCGACGGCGTCGAGCCGGAAGCCGGCACGCCCGAGCAGCTCGTGGCGGTCGTGATGGCGGAAAGAAAGCGCTGGTCGAAAGTGATCCGCGACGCCGGCATCAAGTTCGAGTAAGCGGGATGATCAACGCCGCCATCATCGGACTCGGCCGCTGGGGCCGGAACCTCGTCGACAGCGTGCAGGGAAAAAACGATGCGATACGCTTCGTCGCCGGCATGGTGCGCAACCCCGCCGGGGCGCAGGCATACGCCCGGGAAAAAGGCTTCCCGCTGCACGACTCCTACGAGAAAGTGCTCGCCGATCCGGGCGTGGATGCGATCGTGCTCGCCACCCCCCATACCCGCCACGCCGAGCAGATCGTCGCCGCGGCGAAAGCGCGCAAGCACGTCTTCACCGAGAAACCGTTCGCGCTGACGGCGAAGGACGCGAAGGCGGCGCTGCGCGCCTGCAGGAAAGCCGGCGTCACGCTGGGCGTCGGCTACAACTGGCGCTTCCAGCCGGCGCTGCAGGAAATCCGCCGCATGCTCGACGATGGCCGGCTCGGAAAACTGCTCCACGTCGAAGGCAATTTCTGCGGACCCAGCGCCTACCGCTTTGCGAAAGACCACTGGCGGCAGGCGCGGGAAGAAGGCCCGGCGGGCGGCATGACCGGGCGCGGCGTGCACGTGGTGGACGCTTTCCTTTACCTCGCCGGGCGCGTCGAGTCGGCGCATGCGCTGAGCGCGCGACGCGTTCACGACTACGGCATCGACGACACGACCTCGATGCTGTTCCGGTTCAAGAGCGGCGCGAGCGGCTACCTCGGCACCGTCATCGCCACCGCGGAAACCTGGCGCATGCAGGTGTTCGGCTCGAAAGGCTGGGTCGAGGTCGGCGACGTCGAACACCTGACCACCTGGGAACTGAAGGCCTGCTTCGTCGACCCGAAGAACCTGATGGTCCACCACAAGCCGCAGGTGACGCGCTTCGATACCGTGAGCACCGAGCGCGCAGAACTGGAGAACTTCGCCCGCGCCGCCGAAGCCCGGCGCCCCCTTGCCGTCGCCGGCGGCGACGAGGAACACGGCGTCGCGGTGTTCGAGGCGATACTCAAGTCGGCGAAGTCGGGAAAGACGGTCCGGCTTCGCCGATAACGGCGTGGCTAGAAGCGATCAACCCTGAAAGGCGCCAGGTCGATCGCGGGCTTGCGCCCGCCGACGAGATCGGCGATGAGGCGCCCCGTGGGCGCGCCGCCGCACAGTCCCATGTGGCCGTGCCCGAACGCGTAGAAGACGTTGTTCTGCCTGACCGACGGCCCGATCACCGGCAATGAATCGGGCATGGACGGGCGCCGGCCCATCCAGCGCGTGCTGTCGGTCGTGCGCGCAGCCGGGAACATGCGCTTCATGTGCGTCTCCAGCACTTCCGCGCGCTGGTAATTGGGCTCGGCGTAGATGCCCGCGAACTCGGCCTGCCCCGCGACGCGCGCGCCCATCTCCATCGGCGTGACGAAGACCTTCGCGTCGGACACGTGCACCGGCAGCGGCACCTGCAGGCCCGGGTCGGAATAGGTCACGTGGTAGCCGCGCTCGGCCTCTATCGGCACCGGCTCGCCGAGCTTGTCCGAGATCTCGCCCGAGTGCACGCCGGCGCAGACGACCAGCGTCTCGACCGGCAGATCACCAGCATCGGTGCGCAGCGATTTCACTCCGCCCGCGCCCGTCTCGATCTCCAGCACCTTGCGCAGCAGTATCGTGCCGCCTTCCTGCTGGAACTTCGCGGCGAGCGATTTCACCAGCCGCTCCGGGTTGCGCACGAAAGCCTGGTCGAGGACCAGCACGCCGCGCACGTAGTGCGGCGACAATTGCGGCACCAGCTTCTGTATGCCCGCCGCGTCGAGAATTTCCGTCCTCACGCCGCGCTCGGCGCGCAGCTTCCACGCCGGCGCGTCGCCGTGGTAGCTCTCTTCCGTGTTGTAGGCGACGAGGTAATTGCTGCGACGGACGAGGTCCGGCACACCGGCCCAGCGCGCGAGTTCCTCGTAGGTGGCGACCGTGTCGCGCACCATCGAGTAGATCGCCTTCGAGGCGTGCTCGGCCTGCCTCACGTTGGCGTTGGCGATGAAGCGTAGCAGCCACGGCATGACTTTCAGAAAGTACGGCCAGCGAATCACCAGCGGCCCCAGGGGATCGGTGAGATAGCCCGGCACCTTCCACAGCACGCCCGGCATGGCCTGCGGCACGCAGCCGGCGTCGTTCAACATCCCGGCGTTGCCGAACGAGCAGTACTCGCCGGGCGGGTGCTGGGTGACGACCGTGACCTCGTGGCCGTCGCGGCGCAGGTAACACGCCGTGGCCATGCCGAGGATGCCGGCGCCGATTACGGTGATTTTCTTCATCGGGAAATGATTGGTGGGTGGTACAGGGATCGAACCTGTGGCCCCTGCCGTGTGAAGGCAGTGCTCTACCGCTGAGCTAACCACCCGGAAGAACCGTTATTTTAGCAAAGGACGCGCCGTCCGGTCACGTTTACTTGCCGAGGATGCCCCGGAAGTAGCGGATGGTTTCCTTGAGGCCGTCGTCGAGGGCGACGGTCGGCCGCCACTTCAGGCGCTTCTTCGCCAGCGCGATGTCCGGCTGGCGCTGCCGCGGGTCGTCCTTCGGCAGCGGCTTGAACTTGATCTTCGACCGGCTTTTGGTCATCCGGATCACCTTCTCGGCCAGCTCGAGGATGGTGAACTCGCCGGGATTGCCGAGATTGACCGGGCCGGTGAAGCCGCGCTCGCTCGCCATCATCCGCACCATGCCGTCGACGAGGTCGTCGACGTAGCAGAACGAGCGCGTCTGCCGGCCCTTGCCGTAAACGGTGATGGGCTCGCCGCGCAGCGCCTGAACGATGAAATTGCTCACCACGCGCCCGTCGTTGGGGTGCATGCGCGGGCCGTAGGTGTTGAAGATGCGCGCCACCTTGATGCGCAGTCGGTGCTGGCGGTGGTAGTCGAAGAACAGCGTCTCGGCGCAGCGCTTGCCTTCGTCGTAGCAGGCGCGGATGCCGATGGGGTTGACGCGGCCCCAGTAGTCCTCGCGCTGCGGGT